>NZ_SFBY01000337.1:0-6213 GCF_007095505.1 Microcystis sp. M_QC_C_20170808_M3Col | reverse complement strand
GTCCCTTGATTGTCTAGCCAATAACGAACACAAGAGTTACGCACAAACCGAGAAGTTTTGATAGCTTCATCAAGCTGGTGATATTGCTCTGGTGTTCCGTTTTTTAGCTTTGCTTCTACTACTAGCATTTAACAATCCTCCACCATTGGCTAGGTTAAGTATAACAGAGTTCGCCGTTTACCCACAGATGGTGTTGATATTCTGGTCGGATTTCATCCCCCGCAAAGGTGAGTATCTTGTCGAAAAATGTAGCGGGGGCATTCATCCGACATTTTAGTTAATAAACCTCTCCAGAAATCAGGCTAGAAGACTGATCCACCCAGCTAAAATCTTCATTATTGGAGATGTCTAATGCAGCGACTAGAAAAACTGGCATCTCCTGGGGTGCTAATTAGGAATTCTCGGCTTCTTTGGAGACAATCCAGAAAGCGTGGATAATGCCGGGGACATAACCGATTAAAGTTAAGATGATGTTAATAACAAAGGCTAAACTCAGTCCCGTAGTCAAAAATACGGCTAAGGGCGGCAAAAAAAGCGCACAAACTAGGCGAAGAAACATTGCTTGTACCTCAAAAAGACTTTAGTGAATCTTAATTCTATATTAAGCTTGCTCTCCTTAAAGTTGCCATAGAATGGCAGTGATTGCAGAAAAATTAAGGAGAAATTTATGATCGGCATTCTTTTAAATATTCTTGCCACTGCCCTGAGTTTATTAGTGGTTGATATTATCTTCCCCGGTGTTAAAGTCGATAGCTTTATTGTGGCCATGGTTGCGGGGGCAGTTATCGGTTTAGTCAACGGACTGGTTAAACCGATTCTAGGGCTGCTTTCCCTACCGATTACTATTCTCACCCTCGGTGGCTTTATCCTTGTTCTCAATGGCTTTTGTTTCTGGTTAGCCTCGATCCTCGTCCCGGGATTCGCAGTTAAGGGTTTAGTGGCTTTTATCGGTGCGCCAATCGTCCTCTCTCTGGTCAACACCCTCTTAAATAAATACTTCGCCGAAAAAGGTTCCAGCGAAGTACCACAATAGTCAGTGACCAGTTATCAGTTATCAGTACCCTCAGTGTAACACCTTTGATCCAAAAATCATACCTTTGGGCAAAAAAAGGCCAAAAATAAATACTTCGCCGAAAAAGGTTTCAGCGAAGTACCACAATAGTCAGTGACCAGTTATCAGTTATCAGTATTTTTAGTATAACACCCTTTTTCGATCACTGCAAGACTTTTTTCAAATTTTAGGCCAAGAATTTTGGGCCCAAACCGACTTTCGGCGCGTACACCGCCCGATCGCCCAATTCTTCTTCGATGCGTAATAAGCGATTATACTTAGCCACCCGTTCACTGCGACTGAGAGAACCAGTTTTAATCTGTCCGGCATTAGTAGCCACCGCCAGATCTGCGATCGTGGTGTCTTCCGTTTCTCCGGAACGATGACTGATGACAGAACGATAACCGTGACGGGTAGCCAGGGCGATCGTTTGTAGGGTTTCCGTCAAAGAACCGATCTGATTGAGTTTAATCAGAATCGAGTTAGCAATACCGAGATCGATCGCTTTTTGCAGACGGATGGGATTAGTCACCATCAAATCATCGCCCACCAACTGAATCCGCGCCCCCAGTTTATCGGTCAATAATTTCCAGTTATCCCAATCTTCCTCGTGTAAACCGTCTTCAATGGAAACAATCGGATAGCGATCGACTAAACTCGCCAAAAAATCCACCATTTCGGCGGGAGAATGGGCAGAACCATCGTAGATGTATTGACCATCCCGATAGAATTCATTGGCGGCCACATCCATAGCCAAAGCCACCTCCGACCCTGGTTTATAACCGGCACGTTCGATCGATTCGATCAAAATATCCAAAGCTTCCTGATTTGAAGCCAAATTCGGAGCATAACCGCCCTCATCGCCCACACCGGTCAGTAATTTGCGTTCGTGCAAGGCCTTACCCAAAGCGGCGAATACTTCCGCCCCCCAACGCAAACCTTCCTTAAAAGAATCGGCCCCGATGGGGAAGATCATAAACTCCTGAAAATCGACGTTATTATCAGCGTGAGAACCACCATTGATCACGTTCATCATCGGGACGGGTAGCACATTGGCCATCGGACCGGCGAGATAACGATAGAGAGGCAATCCCAGATCCGCCGCCGCCGCTTTAGCCGTAGCGAGAGAGACGGCCAGGATAGCATTAGCTCCTAATTCTCGTTTATTGGCCGTGCCATCGCGCTCGATCATAGCTAAATCGATACTAGCTTGGTCGAAAGCATTCATCCCCTCCAAAACCGGGACAATTTTTTCGTAGACATTGCGAACCGCTTTCAGGACACCCTTACCACCGTAACGCTGGGGATCATCATCGCGCAATTCGTGGGCTTCAAAACTGCCCGTAGAAGCACCACTGGGAACTTGGGCCAAACCCATCGCCCCCGATTCTAACAGCACTTCCGCTTCGATAGTGGGACGGCCGCGGGAATCTAGAATCTCCCTAGCTGCGATCGCTTCGATGGGAACTTCGATTTTATCTAACATAACTTGTCGTCTCCAACTCAATTTACGGGGTTATTTCGGCTGATTACTAATTGCCTAAAGGGAAATCCACGTTGACAATCTGCTTTTGATCATCAAAAACGAGGATTAAAGTATCCGTCAGTTTTTCAAATTGAATCGTCACCAACACCAGATCCACACCGTCCGTATCCGAACCTTTTCTGACCTGAGTTCCCACGATCCGACGCACGGGGCCGGTACGCTTAAGTAAATTCTCCCAAGCGCCTTGTACTCTGGTGGGGAAAACCTCAGCTTTCAGGAAAGGGTGTAGATAGCCTCTGGCCAGGCCGTAGTCTTTATTGACCAAGGACCTGACAAAAGCATCGCCAATCTCAGAAATACTACGAAATTCGGGAAAATCGGCGGCAATTACCTGACCAGACCGGTTAAAGGTAATTACCACATCTTCAGTGAGTTTCTCAAATTCAACGGTGACAATCACCAGATTGGCATTGATAGCATCGAGTAGCTTGCTTTCGACAATGCGCTTAAACGGTCCAGTATTGTCAGTGACTTGGCTTTCCCAGACCTTTTGCAGTTTTTCGGCAGTCCAGAGGGGTTTTAGTTGGGGTGACAAAGCTGCAATCACCTTGTCGTATTGTTTAGTTCCCAACCATTCTACTAACTGCCGAGCTTGCTTTTCTTCCCGGACGGGATCACCAATAGCGATCGCATTCGGTTCTAGGTTCGCCTGTACTGGTGAAACGCTGAACGCGGTCCAAGGCAGGGAAAAACCAATTAAACACAAAGAGAGAATCGATACCCGTTTCGCTAATGAAAGCCGCATCATTTCAGCTATTGCTCCGCAAATAAATAACGTTTTTCCACTTGACGATTGAATTGATGCCATTGTTCATTAGTTAAAGTATTCAACATCGCTCGATCGGGCAATATCTCTCCTCTTGTTATACTGGTTTAACGATTAAAACTACCGCCGAACGCGCTTGCACCCGATAGGTTTCCGATTCAATAGCGGCTGCGGCATCCAAATCACAGGCTGCCTCGGACAATTGCCAAGCAGTATCGATGACACGATGCCATTTTTCCCCTTGTCCCAAGGGGGGTAACTGGAAGTTGAGAGATTCCCAGTAAGCGTTGAGCATAATGTGTAAATACTCATTCGCCTTGGGATGACGCAGGGAAAAAGCTAAACTGTGGGAATCTTCCGACCAATCGGGTTTACTCAACTGTACGCCATGCCAACTGAGATGGGGTTCAAGACTGGTATAGGTGACTTCTAGCAATTTTTCCTGACGGAAAAGAGCTAATTTTTTATTAAAATCGAGCAGTCTCCTTACGAAACACCAAAGATCGAACTCTTGCTCTACCGCACTCCAATCGAACCAACTTAACTGGTTATCCTGACAATAGGCGTTATTGTTGCCCTTTTGGGTGCGTCGCACTTCGTCCCCCATCAACAGCATAGGTGTTCCTTGGGAAATGAACAGGATCGTTAAGAGATTTTTTATTTGTTGCAGTCGCAGGGTTTTAATCCTCTCGTTATTGATTTCCCCTTCTATCCCACAATTCCAGCTAAAATTATCGTTGCCACCGTCCCGATTCTCCTCGCCGTTAGCCTCGTTGTGTTTCTCGTCGTAGGAAACTAGATCGTTAAGGGTAAAGCCATCGTGACAGGTAACAAAATTTATACTTCTATTGACATCGGTATCAGGTCTGTGGTATATGTCGGGGCTTCCTAAAATGCGCGCCGCTAATTTGCTGACTATGCCGGTATCTCCCCGGACAAAAGCGCGCACATCATCGCGAAAAGGACCATTCCACTCGGAAAACCAATCGGCAAATTCGACAAATTGACCGACACTATACAATCCTGCCGCATCCCAAGCTTCGGCGATTAATTTTGTCCCAGCTAAGACAGGATCCGATTCGATCGCCCAGATCATGTTATAACCTTTTTGCAGAATCGGTTCCCCGTCCACATTGCGCGATAATACGGCCGCCAGGTCAAAGCGAAAACCATCCACGTGCATTTCTGACACCCAATAGCGCAAACAATCGAGAATCATTTTGCCAACAATGGGATGACTGCCCTTGAGGGTGTTACCACAGCCGGTATAGTTGCTATAGAGGCTTTTATCTTCCCCGTCGAGGATGTAGTAGGTGCGATTATCGATACCTTTCAAGGAAAGAGTTGGCCCGATTTCGTCTCCCTCGGCGGTATGATTGAAAACTACATCGAGAATCACTTCGATCCCCGCTTTGTGTAACGCTTTCACCAGATCGCGAAATTCATTCAAAGGACCCAGGGGTGAGCGATCGCTACTGTAACCGGCATGGGGCGCAAAAAAGCCGATCGTGCTATAACCCCAATAGTTAGTTAACCCCGGCATGGCGGCAGCGGGATCAAAGTAATGAATCGGTAACAATTCCACGGCAGTAATGCCTAGGTTTTTCAAATAGGGTATTTTTTCGATTAATCCCGCAAAAGTACCTCTTTTTTCCTCGCTAACGCCGGAATTCGGGTTACGAGTAAAGCCACCGACGTGCATTTCGTAGATAAAACTGGCAGAGTAGGGAGTGCGTAGCGGTGCGTCATCTTTCCAATCATAGCAGCCCGGATCCACTACCAGACCCCGCAAAGCTCGATGACAATTATCGCCTTTTTCGCTGGCAGCTTGTCGATCATAAATTTCCGCACCGACAATCGCTTTCGCATAGGGATCAAGAACTACTTTATCAGGATCGAAGCGATGACCCTGGGCCGGATTATCCGGACCATGGACTCGATAAGCATACACTTGACCGGCTCCAATACCGTGAACGAAAATATGCCAATAGAAAAAGGTGCGGTTTGTTTGCGGGGTGAGGAGAATAGTCCGGCTAGGTACGGGAGAATTAGCATCATCAAATAATAATAATTCGATCGCCGTGGCATACTTAGAAAATAGTGAGAAGTTGACACCATCGGCCAAGACAGTCGCACCGACAGGATGGCTTTTACCGTGATCGGTTTTTAAGGTCATTGTCAAGAGATAAGAAGTGATTAGGATTAGTATAAGGTTATTCGGCGTTGCTGAATCAAGCTATGAATGCCAAATGTGTGTCCTATCCAAAAGTTAGTTTGGGTCCAGGTTTTAAAAATATCACAAAAGAATGTTCAGAACTCAAATCAGCAACGCCAGATTTTCATGGAGATGGCGTGATTAATTTCCAAGACCTTGCCCTATTCGATAAAGCTCTCAATTTCCCGATAGATAAAGAAAACAATTAGAGGAGTTTTAAATGACCTTTCCCGAAGATTTTAGGTTTGATTAAGCCAATTGATTAAGTCAGCTTGACTCTTAAAGTCTAGCAATGCTTCTCCTAAGTCTTCTAATTTTTCTACTGAGAGTTTTTGGATAGTTTCGGTAATATGCGGGGGAAGTTCACCAAAACGTCGGTTAAGTAAGCGTAGCACTAACTTGGATGCTTCTTTTTGAAGTCCAATGGCTTCTCCTTGTTGAATCGCTGCTTCTCTATCTTGTTCGTATAAAGGGGCTAAACGCATAATAAATTTCCTCTCCTCCTGGGTTCTTTTTGGTAAGGCTTGCAAGTTCCTACTCAAATTGTATAATAATTTTAAGGAAGCTGATTTAAAGGGATGACTAGGAGACAAGGCCTCTAATTCATCAATCGCTCTGGTTCTGGTTCCTCCTCT
>NZ_SFBY01000336.1:0-8261 GCF_007095505.1 Microcystis sp. M_QC_C_20170808_M3Col | reverse complement strand
CGTGGGTAAAGCTAAATAATCTGAGGTTTTAGATACCAGATGATAGAGTTGATTAAAACTCAGTTTTTGGGAGTTTTCAAAGAAATATTGGCGATAATGGTAGTTAGCTAGATTGAACAAATTTTTTGACAAGAAGGCATAATGGTCAATTTCTGACCATAAGGGATGGTTTTGACTGATAATATGACGTTCAACTAGCTTCATGTCTTGATTATACCTGATAACGTTCTTAAAATCTATCGGTGGCAAAAGTTACTTATTTTAGTTATCTAGCTACGGAAATGAGTAACTTGAAAAAGTTTTAGCTAGGTTTTTGGTTTCTGTAGTTAACCCCTAGTAAACCCACCGGGGACCTTTTTTGTCCACCAGTTCGCCATCCCTTGCCGTTGCGAGTATCCAAATGGACGAAACCACGCCGCGCCCCATACCCTAACGCTCCGAACCAGTGCAGATCAAGCCACGATTGAAACTGGAGTTTAGACTAAATGTTTACCTAAGCGGCGATCGCTAAACCTGAAGTTTATCCCAGTTTTTTTGGTCTGCCCCGACCACTATATTTTTCTGGCTCTCCCCACCAGCAACAATTAGAGCGGATTTGTATCAAACAATCTACTTCAATATCTTTCGTTTTATTTACATAAGAAGCATTCCCATATTCACTGTCTAACAAGGCTAATATTCGTTTATTAAACTGTTTACTTACTTGTTTTATTTGCCAAACGGCTTTACTAATTGGAGTTTCAAAACTCGTAATTCTTTCATGACGAATTGGTAATGCCCAACTCCCTTCTTCCTCTGGAATCCAAGCGATGGTACTATAACCTTGTCCCATAGCTACTTTTCCCGTCGCCGATGGTTGATGATGATAATCTCTGTTTAGTAAAGTGATAACCGGCATGACTCAACTCACATCGCGCCCTAGTGTCTTAATTGTCGATGATTTGCCCAATAATGTGCGGCTATTGTCGATTATGCTCACCGAGAAGGGATATCAGGTACGGAAAGCGATTAATGGACAGATGGCACTGAATACAGTGCGATCGCTAATTCCCGATCTGATCCTCCTCGATATTAATATGCCCGATCTCAATGGTTATCAAGTTTGTGAACAGTTAAAAGCTGATGAAAAAACCAGAGAAATTCCCGTGATTTTTATTAGCGCTCTTGATGATGTCTTAGATAAAGTCAAAGCTTTTCAAGTGGGAGGTGTCGATTATATTTCTAAACCTTTTCAAGGGGAAGAAGTGATGGCACGCATCGAAAATCAATTAACTATTTCTCGTCAAAAAAAACAACTCCAAAACGAAATTAAAGAACGTCAAAAAACTGAGGAAACTTTAGAAATTTATCTTCATGCCGTCTCTCACGATCTCCGCAATCCTGTGATCGGGATGTCAATGCTCTTAAATAATTTAATTAAAAATTCTCAGGAAAAAACTAAAGAAGTATCCCTGAATATTTTACAACAGATGGCCAACAGTTGCGATCGACAATTAACTTTAATTGATTCTCTCGTCGAAACCCGACAAAATGATCTTTGGGGAGTTTCCCTAGAACTAAGGCCTTTATCTCTCTACGAAATCGGTCAACAAATTAGTCAGGAATGGGAGTTAAGATTAAAGGAAAATCAAGCAATTTTAATTAATAATTTTTCCCCCGATTTACCTTTAGTTAATGCCGATGCTCACCATCTCTGGCGAGTTTTTGAGAATTTATTAGCCAATGCCCTTAAACACAATCCCCAGGGGATAATTATCACTTTATCCGCTAGACTAGAGGGCAATTATCTCCGGTGTAGTATTGCCGATAATGGCGTGGGAATTAGCGAAACCCAGAGAAAACAATTATTTGATCGCTATCAACGAGGCAATAATAATAATCAGATTAGTTTAGGACTAGGTTTATATCTATGTCGTCAAATTATCCATGCTCACGGAGGTGAAATTGGCATTATGAATAATGACGAAAAAGGTTCACAGTTTTGGTTTACTTTGCCCTACTAAGCTGTTGACTAAATAGGTAGATGTTAAAAACTTTCAGACACCCCCCTTATCAAGGGGGGATCTATCTTCAATTTAATTATAACCAGCTACTTATCTACATTACTCGTTAAGACTGTCTATGAGCAGGAAGAGCCAGTTTAAACATTTGTTTTTTCCTGTGACCGGGGAAAGAAACGGCTAAGATCTATCTAGATCAACTATCTTCACTTGCCATGGCCGCTAATGCCGACTATTCTGCCCATTCCAGCGTTAACTTGCAACAACCTTGGCATACCTATCCGGTGGAAACCACCCTATCTATCCTCGGTAGTTCGGCTGTTAATGGCCTCAATAGAGAGCAAATCGCCGAAAGAATTAAATATTATGGCAAAAATGAACTACAAGAACGTCCAGGGCGCAGTAATTGGCAAATTCTCCTGGATCAGTTTACCAATATTATGCTCCTCCTCTTAATTGCCGTGGCCATAATTTCCGGGGGACTAGATTTACTGGCATTACAGCGCGGTCATCTGGCTAAAATTGGCGTTCCCTTCAAAGATACGATCGCTATTTTAACAATTGTCATCCTCAATGGTATGCTCGGCTATCTGCAAGAAAGTCGCGCCGAAAAAGCTCTGGCCGCTTTAAAAAAACTTTCCTCTCCCCAAGTTAATGTTATCCGCGAGGGCCAACGCACGGAAATAGATGCGGTTAATCTCGTCCCCGGGGACATCATGCTGATTGAAGCGGGAACCCAAATCAGCGCCGACGGCCAAATTATCGAAGCTTTTAACCTGCAAATTCGCGAATCGGCCTTGACAGGAGAGGCAAATAGTGTTAATAAATCCGCCTCCATTGACCCCTTAGACCGGGATACTCCCCTTGGCGATCGCTTAAATTTTGTCTTTACCGGAACAGAAGTACTGCAAGGCCGGGCCAAGGTCATCGTTACCAATACGGGAATGACGACGGAATTAGGCAAAATCGCTCAAATGTTAGCAACAGTCGGCAATGAACCCACTCCTCTCCAAAAAAGAATGACTCACTTGGGTAATGTCCTTGTCGCTGGTTCTCTGATTCTAGTTGCCCTGACTATTACCATCGGCCTGATCAATGCCGGTTGGTCGGCCCTAGAGGAATTAGTCGAAGTTTCCCTTAGTATGGCAGTAGCTGTCGTTCCCGAAGGATTACCCGCAGTTATCACCCTAACTCTCGCCCTAGGTACCCAACGCATGGTCAAACGTCAGGCCTTGATTCGCAAACTGCCGGCAGTAGAAACCCTTGGTTCCGTTAATGTGATCTGTTCCGACAAAACTGGGACGCTAACGGAAAATAAAATGACCGTGCGGGAGATAGAGACAATTAATCGCAATTTTTCGGTGACTGGGGAAGGATATAGCCCAAAAGGACAATTTTTAGACTCCGAGCAACAGGCGATCGATCCCAAAACCGATCTAGAATTACATCATCTTTTAATTGCCAGTGTCCTCTGCAACGATGCCAGTTTAGACCTCGATAACGGTCACGATAGCATTTTAGGCGATCCCACGGAAGGAGCCTTATTAGTTTTAGGGGCGAAAGCGGGCTTAAATTTATCCCTAACCAAGCAAGAGTTCCCTAGAATCGCTGAAATACCCTTTTCTTCTCAAAGAAAGCGAATGTCGGTCATTTGTCAAGGAGTCAATCCCGTACTATTTACCAAAGGTTCCCCGGAATTAATCCTTGAACAATGTCTCTCCTATCAATCGGGATTAGAAAGTCTTCCTTTTGGAGATAGGGAAAAAGAACAAGTCTTAGTCGCTAACAATGCTATGGCTAACAGGGGTTTGCGAGTCTTAGGATTAGCCTATAAAAACCTGATTTATCCACCAGAATCAACTGAAATCAGCGAAGATGAGCTAATTTGGCTAGGAATGGTCGGTATGATCGACGCACCACGACCGGAGGTACAAATCGCCGTGGCTAGGTGTCGAGAAGCGGGAATCCGTCCGATCATGATCACCGGCGATCATCAATTAACGGCTCTAGCGGTGGCTAAAAGTCTTGGTATTGCCCAAGCGGGAGCTTTAGTCATCTCAGGACAAGAATTAGATAAATTATCACCAATTCAGCTAGAAAACCTCATTGACAAAACTAACATCTATGCCCGTGTCTCCCCCGAACATAAATTAACTATTGTCCGCGCTTTGCAAAAAAAGGGTAAATTTGTCGCTATGACCGGAGATGGGGTTAATGATGCTCCGGCCCTGAAACAAGCAGATATCGGTATTGCTATGGGAATCTCCGGCACCGATGTCACCAAAGAGGCTAGTGATATGATTCTCCTCGATGATAATTTTGCCACCATTGTCGCTGCTACGGAAGAAGGGCGAGTGGTTTATCACAATATTCGCAGTTTTATTAAATATATTCTCGGCAGTAATATCGGGGAGGTGATTACTATCGCTGCTTCGCCTCTTTTGGGTTTAGCTACTCCCCTAACTCCCCTACAAATTCTCTGGATGAATTTAGTTACTGATGGTGTACCCGCTTTAGCTTTAGCTGTGGAACCCGCTTCTCCTGATATTATGCGTCGCCCTCCTTTTAGTCCCCAAGAAAGTATTTTTGCTCGCGGTTTGGGCAGTTATATCGTTAGAATTGGGATTATTTTTTCGATTATTAATATCACTCAAATGTTGATCGCTGTGCGCTTGGATCCGCTTTTTGGTAATACTGGTTCATGGAAAACTATGGTTTTTACTACTCTCTGTTTAGCTCAGATGGGTCATGCCATTTCTGTGCGATCGAGCGATCATCTTACCATAGAAATGAATCCTTTGACTAATCCCTATCTCTGGGTAGCAGTAACCCTGACGACAATTTTTCAACTGATGTTAATCTATGTTCCTCCCCTGCGGGATTTTTTTGGTACTCAATTTTTAACTAAAGAAGAATTATTAATCTGTTTGGGATTTAGTACCTTGTTATTCGTTTGGGTGGAGTTAGAAAAATTATTTACCCGTTGGTATCATCGGCGATAATCAGGGAGCTTTTTTCAGTGTTCAGTAAACAGTAAACAGTAAACAGTGAATTGAAAACTCAAATCTGATAACTGATAAACCCCATCCACAGGGAAAACCCTTGTTTGGCTTTTTCAGCTACGAGCCTTGCATAGCAATACTTTTAAGACTTAGTGCCTTGGCTGTGAAATTCCAGTTCTCTAGCTGATTGCAGTTTGGCTTACTATTAAAAACTGATTTGATCTAAAATTGAGTCAGCAATATCTAATTTGGAGTCTCAGGCAATGGAACCGATTTCTCTAATTCTCGCTGCGTTGGCTGCTGGTGCGGCTGCTGCTGCTAAGGATACGGCAGGAACAGCCGTTAAGGATGCTTATGAGAGTTTAAAAGCGTTGATTAAGAAGAAGTTTGCAGAAAAAGGGAAAACAGATTCATCAACAATTTTAGATAAATACGAACAGAAACCTGAAAAAACGAAAGCTCTTTTGGAAGATGAGTTAGAAGAAGCGGGACTTAAAGAACTGAAGGAGGATGACGAAATTATTAAAGCAGCCCAAGAAGTAATGAAAAAAGAAGATCCAGAAGGGGCAAAAGAAGGTAAATATAATATAAATATTTCTGGTGGGGTTCAAAATGTTGTTGGTTCAAATCGAGGGACTGCAAGCCAAACAGTTACTTACAATCCTAAAAGTTCGTAGTTGCGCTTTAGCACCCAAACCTGATGAATGAGAATCAAGCCGGTAAAAATCTTAATATTGAAGGTGGGGTTCAAGCTGTCGCTGGTGAAAATCTAGGGACAGTCAATCAGTATATTAGCATCCAGAAATCTGAGATTGAAATTACCAATCAACCCTTAATTACGGGTTCACCTTATTTGGGTTTAAGGAAGTTTGAAGTAGATGATAAGGATAGGTTTTTTGGGCGAGATAATTGGATTATTGAGTTAACCGATTATTTAAAGCCAAAGAATGTTTTATTGCTTTTAGGTGCGTCAGGAAGTGGTAAATCTTCTCTCGTGCAAGCGGGTTTAATTCCTAAGTTAAAGGATGATTTTGGCGCAAATAGATTGGTTAATTTAACTTTTGTTCCTGATGTTAATCCCTTTGAGTCTTTTTATGGTTGTCTTTTGGCAAATAGATATAAACAATCCCAAGCAAAATTAGCACAAGCTGTTAAGGAAGATACTTTAATTAAGGTGGTTGAAGGATTAAAAAATAATTCTGATTTATGGTTTATTTTTATTGACCAATTTGAGGAATTATTCACTCGTACACCGAAGACAGAAAGGGATATTTTTATTAAAAGTTTGATTAAATTGATTGAAAAGAATAATAGTTTGGTTAAAATTGTGATGACGATGAGGGCGGATTTTTTAGATAAATTAAGTCCTTATCCCAGTTTAGGAAAAATCCATGATCAGTATAGCAAGATGTTAACGGATATGGATGAAAATGAGTTAAGATTAGCTATTGCTGAACCGGCGGCGAGAAATGGGGTAATTTTTGAACAGGGATTAATTAATCAAATTATTGCGGATTTTTATGAACAGGCTGGCTCTTTACCTCTGTTACAATATACATTAGATTTATTGTGGCAAAAAGATCATATTCAAGAGCGGGTTTTAAATATTAAGACTTATCAAGAGATTGGTGGGGTAACGGGTGCGCTAGAAAAACAAGCGGATAAAATTTATGGTAAATTTAATGAACAGCAACGGAAAGCAGCAGAGGAAATTTTTCTAGAGTTAATTAGTTTAGAAGGGGAAAAAGCGGTTAGCAGAAGGGCGGATAAATCGAGTTTTGAACAGGAGGAAATGCAAAGGGAGGTTCTCTATCAATTGATAGATAATCGTCTGTTGGTGAGTAAGGGAGAAGACGGGAAAGCAACGGTTGAGGTGGCACATGAGGCGTTATTACGTTCTTGGAAAGTGTTACAGGATTTAATTCGAGAAAAAGAGGAGATAATTGTTCTGAGAAGTCGTTTATATGCTGATGCGAAACAGTGGGATGATTTACAGAAGCAAGATGCTGTAAAAGCGAGTAGTGAGCTTTGGGGAGGTTCTAAGTTAGCTAAAATTGTTGAGTTTCAAAAGAATAATTCTCTGCCTAATTTAAATACTGTGGCGATTGAGTTTATTAAGGCGAGTATTAGTCAAGCTGAACGACAAAAAAATGAAAAAATTAGAACAGCGCGAAGGATTGCGGCGGGTTCCTTGGTAGCGGTGGTGGTTAGTACGGGATTGGGTTTGATGGCTTGGAAGCAGACAAGACAAGCAGAATTTAATCAAGCTGAGTCTCTTGGTAGATATTCCTTATCTCTATTGAATGAACATAAAAACTTGGAGGCTTTCGTCGAAGCGATTAAAGCGGGAAAAATTCTACAAAAGCAGCAGACGTACAACAAGGAGGTGACGAATGCCTTACAGGAACTTCTCAACCGCAAAAGTGAACGCAATCGCTTAGAGGGGCATGATAACTCTGTCTTAAGCGTTAATTTTAGTCCCGACGGCAAGACTTTGGTGAGCGGTAGTGATGACAAGACTATCAAACTCTGGAATGTAGAAACAGGCAAAGAAATCCGCACCCTCTATGGGCATGATAACTCTGTCACAAGCGTTAATTTTAGTCCCGACGGCAAGACATTGGTGAGCGGTAGTGATGACAACACTATCAAACTCTGGAATGTAGAAACAGGCCAAGAAATCCGCACCCTCTATGGGCATGATAGCTATGTCAGTAGCGTTAATTTTAGTCCCGACGGCAAGACATTGGTGAGCGGTAGTTATGACAAGACTATCAAACTCTGGGATGTAGAAACAGGCCAAGAAATCCGCACCCTCTATGGGCATGATAACTTTGTCTATAGCGTTAATTTTAGTCCCGACGGCAAGACATTGGTGAGCGGTAGTAATGACAAGACTATCAAACTCTGGAATGTAGAAACAGGCCAAGAAATCCGCACCTTCAAGGGGCATGATAGCTATGTCTATAGCGTTAATTTTAGTCCCGACGGCAAGACTTTGGTGAGCGGTAGTAATGACAAGACTATCAAACTCTGGAATGTAGAAACAGGCCAAGAAATCCGCACCCTCTATGGGCATGATAGCTATGTCTGGAGCGTTAATTTTAGTCCCGACGGCAAGACATTGGTGAGCGGTAGTAATGACAAGACTATCAAACTCTGGAATGTAGAAACAGGCCAAGAAATCCGCACCCTCAAAGGGCATGATAGCTCTGTCTATAGCGTTAATTTTAGTCCCGACGGCAAGACTTTGGTGAGC
>NZ_SFBY01000335.1:0-2920 GCF_007095505.1 Microcystis sp. M_QC_C_20170808_M3Col | reverse complement strand
GAGAAAGTCTAATTCTTCTTGCTTTTTCCACTCGGTTAGCATTGAAGAAGTTTCAGTATATCCTACTCTTTGTTGCTTTTCGTACCATGCTTGTGTTCTGAGATGGAGAGCTTTATTGTAAACTAATCTTACACAGCCCAAAGTGCGCCGCAATAGCGACTCTTGTTCTGGTGTTGGGTAAAATCGAAACGAGTAGGCTTTTTCCATGGGGAGCATTTTAGCATATATTCCGTAAATGTGTTAATATTTAACAGTAAAGCCGTCGTAGAACGACGGGGTTTCAGACCCAAAATTTTCGATGATCTTTTGACTGTCAACCTTGTCAAAACCCTTTTGAGTCTTGACTGTCTGCCCATTGTACTCATTGACACTCCCGTCGCTAAAAGCGAGGGATTCTTGGTTCAACGAGTCCACTTAAACTAGATACCTTGCGTTATCCAACCCAGAGGTGGTTCTCTCCCCAAGCATTACTTTTCGTATGCCCTACGATAGTCCCCCCCCAACCCCTCCGACATCGGGGGAGCAAGGGGGGGTACAAAATTTGCTTGAATTGAAACGTTAGCTTCAAATACTGCTTTGTCTAGTTCCTGTAAAGATTTTACCTACTCACAGTTGAGAAACTAGAACTATTGAGTAGAACCCTATATCTTTAATTGTCAAGGTGCAGATAGCATAGTGGTTAGACTACATGGGTTTTTAGAGCGGTTGATTACCCTATCCGCTATACTCATATAGTAGCTATTTGGCCTGAGTAGGTCAAGACCCTTAAAAGAAGAAGTTATTCGAGATTTTGTCAGGAGACTGGACGCTTATTTTTAATCTTGCTTCGTGTCACTGAGCCTTTACATTGAGCCTTTACATTGAGCCTGTCGAAATGTGTCGAAGTGCTGTTTTATATTGGCTGGGGTTTCATCCCGTCGCACTAAGCGCTTCGGGTCTTCACCCCGACATTTGAGATAAAGAGCGGCCAATTCGATCGATCCCCTGATCAAATCTCCAGATTTCCATAACATTTTCCTGTCTGTCCCCTCGCACCCCAGTCTATGAAAGCCTCTCTCTCTAACCGTCGTTGGCTGTCCATCGGTCTCGTCCTGATGTTATTTGCTTTGCTGTCTTTCTCGATTATGCCGCTATTGACTTCTATTCTCCAGAGTGAGCGGCACTCGGGCCAGAGTCATCTGTCCGCAGTCAAACAAGAGGAATTAGCCAGTCAAGCACTGGGTTATCAGATGGTTTTAGAGCGCGAACCCGATAATCAGACGGCTTTGCGGGGATTATTAGATACTCGCTTACAGCAGGGCGATTTAAGGCAAGCGATCGAACCTTTAGAAAAATTAGCGCAACTTAACCCCCAACAATCCGATTATCTGCTACTTTTGGCGGAAGCGAAACAGCAAATAGAGGACTATGCAGGAGCCACAGGCAGTTATCGCGCCCTTTTAGCCTCCCATCCCCAAGAGCTGCGGGCCTTAACTGGATTAACTAATTTATTTCTTAGCCAAAACCGCCCGATCGAGGCGATTAGTCTGGTCAAAGACACGATTGATCGCGCTTTAAAAGCTGCTTCCGATCCCAATAATCCTGCTAGTTTAATCGATATCGTTTCCGTTCAGTTACTTTTAGGCAAAATCTATTTCGATCAGCAAAATTATCCGGAAGCTTTAAAAGCCTATAAACAAGCTCAACAGATGGATGTTAACGATTTCCGACCAATTTTAGCGACAGCGATCGTACTAAAAGAACAGGGCAAAAATCAAGAGGCTCAACCCCTCTTTCAAGATGCTCTCAGTCGCGCTCCTTTTGCTTACAGACAGGAGATTCAGACCCTAGCCGACGAAAATAACAAAATTCAAGCCACAGCCCCTAATCAGTGATCAGCTTTTTCTCCCTTCTCCCCTTGAGACTTGACACTGGGGACAAAAATGAGCCGAGCGCCCACTTAATTTAATTCTGGCAATAGTTGCACCGCAAAGGCGACAATTTTCGCCATTACGACCGTAAACCCAGGCCATCGCCCCATAATTGCCATTAACTCCCGTAACGTGGAGAAAATCGCTAAAACTGGTTCCGCCTTCAGCGATCGCCGTTTCTAATACAGAAATAATGTTTTTTGTCAATAAGTCTATTTGCTCAATTTTCAAGAGATTAGCGGCAGTTTGGGGATGGATGCCACTTTTAAAAAGAACTTCATCTGCGTAGATATTGCCAATTCCTGCGACTACATTTTGATCGAGGAGAAAAGTTTTAATCGGACGACGACTTTTTTGACAGTGACTATAGAGGTAATCGGCGGTAAAATTGCGATCAAAGGGTTCTAGTCCCAGTTTTTTGAGACCGGTAATCACAGTTTCTGGGGTTTTATCGGCGGCAATCCACCAAATTTTCCCGAAAGTGCGGGTATCGACAAAGCGCAATTCTTGCTGATTGGCAAAAAAGAAGCGTAAGCGCGTATGAATCGGGAGGGGAGTGGTATCTTTTACCCACAGCAATTGTCCGGTCATACGCAGATGAACCCCGATACTGCTACCATTATCTAAATTGGCGAGGAGATATTTGCCTCGGCGCTGCCAATTGGTAATCGTGGTCTGAGCAATTCCTTGCAGAAAAGTTGCCTCGCAATTAGGATAGGCTAGGGTACGCTGTAATAATACTTCCCCACCGATAATTTTTTTGCCCTGGGTAACTTGATTTAACCCGCGACGCACCGTTTCTACTTCTGGCAATTCTGGCATATAAGTAATTGAACAAAATTAAGTTCTTGGTTAGGGTAGGCAAAAGGCAAAAGAGGCAATAGGCAATAGATAGGGTTTGCTGAAAAAGTTATTGAAAAGTACAGGTCTCTTAATCAATGATTTCACTTAGCTACAAGCATAAGCTTTAGTTGTTGATTAGTTTCTAAGTCATAACTTATTGTCATCAT
>NZ_SFBY01000334.1:0-2842 GCF_007095505.1 Microcystis sp. M_QC_C_20170808_M3Col | reverse complement strand
TCGAAACGAATAGGCTTTTTCCATGTCTCACATTTTAGCATATATTTGGTAAATGCGCTAATATTTAACGGTAAAGCCGTCGTAGAACGACGGGGTTTCAGACCCAAAATTTTCGATGAAGAACTAATGATCGCAAAAGTGGTCTCCCAATTCCAAACTTTTTTGCCCGAAGCGGCAATTTATGTCTATAACAACCGCTCTACCGATGATACCGTGACGGAGGCACTCAAAGCTGGGGCGCTCGTTCCTGGCGCGAACCCCTAGGCAACGGCAGCGAACTAGAGATGGTGGCTATTCCGGGGGGCAGTTTTCTACGAGGCTCAAAAAATGAGGAAAGAGGCGATCATACTAGCAGTGAAAAACCAGAAAATTCCCTGACGACGGCGGCTTTTTTTCTGAGCAAATACCCGATCACCCAAGCACAGTGGCGAGCGATCGCCCAACTGCCCAAAATTAATCTCGAACTCAACCCGGCGCCATCCTTTTTCCAAGGCGATAACTTACCCGTAGAGAGAGTCTCCTGGTACGAGGCGATCGAATTTTGTCAAAGACTCTCCCGCTCCACCGGCAAAGATTACCGACTAGCGAGTGAATCACGCTGGGAATACGCCTGTCGCGCCGGTACAACCACCCCCTTTTACTGCGGGGAAACCCTCACCAGCGAGCGCGCCAATTACTTTGCCGTCTATGATCCCTACGCCGAAGAACCTAACACCACCTATCTGGCCAGGACTACCCCAGTGGGCAGTTTCGCCCCCAATAATTTCGGTCTCTACGATATGCACGGCAACGTGGGCGAATGGTGCGCCGATAGCTGGCACCGGAATTACGAGGGAACCCCGCCCCTGGATGGTAGTGCTTGGTTAGACAGGGATAATCGCTTGCAGCCCCGTTATCCTTCCGCCCGTTTAGTGCGAGGGGGCAGTTGGGGGGATGAAGCTAGGCACCTACGCAGTGCCAATCGCACCTTTTGCCTTCCCGATCAACACCACAGTGTCTTGGGTTTACGAGTCATGGCCGATAGTACCGGTTAATCAATGCTTGTGTCCGCCCAAGAGACGACAAAGGTATGGTTCAATAGGTTAGGTTCCAAAGGGCCAAAAGTATTCAGAATCTTCTGCTGTTGTCAGTGCGTCTGTAGCTAAATCAACCGCGAGTGAGGTCAAATTTTTCATGAAGATACAGCAGTCTCATCTTTTCTTAACTCCCCCCACAGGAGATCTGCAGGTACCTTTATCTCCTCCTCCCCCGGACGACGGCAACCTAGAAGAAGAAAAAAATTATCCTCTCAGCCTGTCTCTAGTCATTCCCACCTACAATGAACGGCAAAATATCGTTCAATTAGTCAACATTCTCAGTCAAATACTCGACGAAGCCCTGCCCAACGATTACGAACTGATCGTTGTCGATGATAATAGTCCCGATCGCACTTGGGAAGTCGCCGCGTCTTTAATCCCTGAATATCCCCAGCTGCGAGTGCTGCGTCGGGAGGGAGAAAAAGGCCTATCCTCGGCAGTGGTGAGGGGGTGGCAAGTGGCACGGGGCGACATCCTTGGGGTAATCGATGCCGATTTACAACATCCCCCGGAAGTGTTATTAAAATTATTCGAGCAAACCAGAGCCGGAGCCGATCTCGCCCTGGCTAGTCGCCATGTGGAAGGGGGTGGAGTCAGCGAATGGAGTCTAACTCGACGCTTCCTCTCCCGGGGGGCGCAGCTGTTGGGATTAGTCATTCTGCCTAACGTGGTGGGACGGGTATCGGATCCGATGAGTGGCTATTTCATGGTTAATCGACAAGCGATCGCTGGCCCGATCTTAAACCCGATGGGCTATAAAATTCTCCTCGAAGTTATCGGCCGCGGCAATATCGACCAGATCGCCGAAGTGGGTTACGTTTTCCAAGAGCGTCAAGACGGCGAGAGTAAGGTCACTTGGAAACAGTACATCGAGTATATTCTGCATCTGCTGAAATTACGTTCTCGTGGTCGCGTTGGTCGTCTGAAAAGACGTTGGCAATTCCCCCTCGATCGCTTTCTTCGCTTTAGTTTAGTCGGGTTTAGTGGCGTATTCGTCGATATGGCTATCTTTTATCTCCTCAGCGATCCCACCACCCTCGCTTGGGGAGTAACTCGCAGTAAGATTATCGCCGCCGAGGTGGCCATTATTAATAATTTTCTCTGGAACGATCGCTGGACTTTTGGCGATTTGTCCACTGGCCAAAATCAGTGGCAGCAGCGTTTCAAACGTTTTCTTAAATTTAATCTTATTTGTTTGGCCGGTTTGATCCTCAACGTCCTGCTCTTAAACTTTTTCTTCAATGTCTTACATATTAATCGCTATATTGCTAACTTAATAGCGATCGCTATAGTTACCGTTTGGAACTTCTGGATGAATTTAAAACTCAGTTGGCGTGTGACGGAGGTTAAACCCGAAAAGTCCAGCAGGCCATAGGAAAGCCTTTGAAAACTTTCCCTCTCATCCTGCAAACCCTTTTTAACTCTCGTTCAACCTCTGGCATCATTAATTTTCGGGACTTAAAAGCGGACCAAGGTCAACAGGAAACCGATTACCGGGGATTAAGTCTCAAGGAGGGGATGGAATGGCTTGATCAAAATGCCGATGACTTTCCTTGGGGAAAGGCCGCCGACCCCGATTATTATGCTTTCCCCCATTGTCCGACAATTCATGCCGTCCAACGTCAAGAAACACCCCTAACTAGGGTTTGCTGAATAAATCTAAAAACCTTGTTGGGTAAGACTTTTAGACTTTTTGTCAATCAAAAAGTACCAGGCATGGGAGTGATCAGGGGGAAAATTCAGGTACTTTTTCCCTGAAAATTAGG
>NZ_SFBY01000333.1:0-14721 GCF_007095505.1 Microcystis sp. M_QC_C_20170808_M3Col | reverse complement strand
TAACTGCCATCGATTCCACATCCTCCAAGCAGTGTCATAACTGATCCCCTTTTTCTTGGCATAATCTGATAGTTTCATTTGAACTGTAAGGTAAACTTGCACTAACCACAGTAGCAGTTTTTTGCTATTATTTGCGTATATTTTCGACAAAACTTTACAATACTAAATCTGGTTATTAAAGACTGATTATTTATTCCCCCTTTTGCCTCTTGCCTATTGCATGAGTGCCTGTCCTGATAAGTAGCCTATATTCAACGGATTTAGTATAAATTACTCCTTGATCGCTAAACAGTCATCAGTGAACTGAAAACTCAAATCTGAAAACTCAAATCTGATAACCGATAACTGATAACTGATAACTGATAACTGATATGGGTTCACTCAAGCAACTTCTTCCTTAGGGCATCCACTTCCTCCAGGCCGGATTGATTATTTTTTAGGACATAAACCGCTCGCGCTTGCTTAAAAGCTTCCTCCGCTTCTCTTTTTCGTCCCCGGCCCGCGTAGGCGCGACCGAGATTAAGATAGACATCGGCGTTATTGGGGGCGATTTCGGCCAAATCTTGATAGGCGATAATTGCTGCAAGATAATCTTTTCTGGCCAGATGGATGCGACCAATTCCCGCTTGTGCTTCCAAAGATTGGGGTTGTAGGAAAACAGCCCGACGATAAAAGGGGAGAGCCTCGTCAAAACGCTCTTGTTTTTCGAGTAAAATACCTATTTTTAGCTGAATTAAAAAATTTCTTGTACTTTGTCGCTCTATTTCTTTTAAAATCTGGGTTCCGCCATTTAAATCGCCCTGTTTGAGCAAAAGGCTGGCCAGTTGCAATCTTAATTCAGTATTGTTAGGGAATCTTTGCAGGGATTTTTGGAGAAAATCGAGGGCTTCGCTGCTTTTATTCTGTTCAATCAAGGCTTTACCCATGATTTCGTGGGCTTGCTGATTATTGGGGTCGAGAGCTAAAACCCATTGGTAAACTTCGCCCGCTTTAGCATAGTTTTTTTGGCGTAATAACACTACCCCTAAACCGAGGTAGTGTTGGACGTTTTTCGGTTCTATTTGGATAGCGTAGTAGTAAGCGGTGGCTGCATTGTCATAATCACCGATATTAGCCAAACTATAACCGAGAGCATGGAAAAAGTCAGGATTACTCGGATCGAGACTTAAAGCTTTTTGGTATGCTTGGGCGGCGGCGTTATAATCCCCTTGCCGCGTTTGTAAAAAGCCAATCCCAGAGAAAATTTTGGCATTATTGCCATCAAGGGCGGCAGCCCGCTCGTAAACGGCTATAGCTTCCCCATAATTGCCATTTTTGACCAATTGCCGCGCTTGACGCAGTAGTTCGTTAACCTGTGAATCCTTGCTCACGATTGCCCCTGCGGGATTATCAGCGATCGCAATTGAGGCAGAGAAACAGCCCCCCGCGAGAAGACCGACGAGCAAGATTAGACGGGTAAATTGTTTCATCGCTTTACCTTTGTTAACGATTCTTAATTAAACTTTATTGTAAATAGTATTGACAAAAATCAACTATTCTGCATCACCTTGGACGAGATTATTGCGGGCTTCTTGGGCGACTTGGGCGCTTTTGTCGTTGGTTAACTGGGTCAAAACAGCGATCGCATCCTGTCCCCCTAAGCGGCCTAAAGCTTGAGCGAGACGATAGCGCAGTTGCCAGTCATCATCATTAGCCAAGGGAACGAGTAAAGAGACGGCGCGGGGGTCGCCTAGTTCCCCAAAAGCACTAACGGCGGCCGTTTTTACCAATTCATTATCGGAGTTAAGGGCGATTTCGAGCAGTTCAAAGCCCCGGGGTTCCCCCAATTCGCCCAAAGCTGCCACAATGCTAAATTGAATTAACCAGTCGCAGGATTGTTGATAGACGGCCACCAGATCATCGTAGGCTGCGGTTAATTTTAACCCCCCGATCGCATCGGCCGCGGCCGCTTTCACGTCTGCTTCGGGATCATGCAACAAGCGATCGCGCAGAATAGTTAAGGCCAGATCGAGATTCTGACGACCGAGGATATCTAACTGACTTACCGCCGAATAACGCACCCTAGCGTTACTATCGTTAATTAAAGGCTGTAACATCTCGAAGGCGATTTCTGGGGCTAAATAACGCAGTTGATTAACTCCCGATAAGCGATGGCCATAATCATCGGAATCAAGCAGCCGTTGCACGGATTCAGGGGAATAATTCATAATTTGATGACACCCTTAACAATTGGACTGGTATTAATTGTCCCATGAATAGTTATCGGCTCCTGACTATCTTGATCATGTTTAGTTCCCCGGTTTTTTGGGGCTGTCGTCCTCCCTCTCCCCTTAAAAAAGAACCTACGGCCGAGATGCTCGTTTCTCCTTCTCCCAGTCCGATTATTTCCGCATCAGACATTAAAGCTGCTAATCGTTATCGTCAATTGGGATTACAGTATCGTCAACAGGGAGATTTTATCAAAAGTATTGAGGCTTTAAAAAAATCGGTACAGTTAAACCCCAATCATCTAGACGGTAGAGTAATTTTAGGATGGACACAACACCTAGCTAAACAATCTTTAGCGGCACAAATAACCCTCGAAGAAACGATTAAAATTGCTCCCGATCATGTTGCTGCTTATAATGCTTTGGGTATTGTTTATCTTGTCGGTGGTCATCTTGAAAAAGCCGTAGTCACTCATACTAAAGCCGCTAATTTAAAACCTGATAATGAAATTGCCTACTATAATTTATCCCTCGCCTATCATCGCTTAAAAGATTTTAATTCAGCTATTACTAACGCTGAAAAAGCAGTTAAATTAGAGCCAAATAATCCCCATCCTCTTGTGGCTTTGGCAATGATTTATTTAGAGCAAGGTGATAGTAAAAAAGCTCATGATACCTATAGAAAGGCTGTGGATTTAGACGGTCGTTATCGACAAAAATGGTTTCTGGCACATCTGAAGGAAGCTGGTTTTAGTCAGGAGCAAATTAAATTAGTAGAAAAGTTACGAGCCTAGATTTAAAAAATATTATTTACTCTTAAGATGCCTGTCGATGTCCCAGTTTTAGGAAAATAGTTTCTAAATCTTCGCGGCAAGTATAAAACTCGCTTAAGGTCAGGCCAGAAACGACTAAAGATTTCAACAATTCGGCACTATCTTCTAGGGTTCCCGTAAATTTAACTTGGAGAGTATTAGTATTAATAATTCTTTGCCAACTTTCCACAAAAACACATTGTTTAAGAGCGGTTTCTAAGGCTTCTAAATTGCCTAGAGTCGTGATCTGCAAGTATTGGCCAGCTAGACGTTGATTTAATTCTTGTAAAGAGGTACTTTCCACTAGATAACCTAATTCCATGATGCCCACAGAACTACAAAGTTCGGCTAAATCACTAAGGACATGGGAGGAAATTAAAATAGTCATACCTGCCGATTGTAAGACTTTAATAATCTCACGAAATTGTAGGCGAGCGATCGGGTCTAATCCAGAAACCGGTTCATCGAGAAGTAAAATTAAAGGTTCATGGATAATCGTTCGGGCTAAACTTAAACGTTGTTTCATCCCCCGAGACAAAGTAGCGATCGAATTATGGCTTTTACCTGTCAATTGTACCAGTTCTAGAACCTCATAAATGCGGCGATGACGTTGGGAGCGAGGGATATGATAAAGACGGGCAAAATAATCCAGATAATTCCAGACATTTAGGTCATCGTAGAGGGGAAAATTATCGGGTAGATAACCTAAATTTCTTTTGAGACGGGGATTACTCTCATCTCTTAAAAGACGTTCTCCGTGCAGATATATTTCTCCCGTTGTCGGTTCTTCCGCTGCCGCTAACATCCTAATTAAAGTGGTTTTTCCCGCTCCATTTGGACCGATTAACCCGTAAACTTCCCCCGCTTCAATCTGTAAATCCACTTGATTAACAGCCCCATGGCGGTCAAATTGTTTGGTTAAACCAACGGTAGCAATGGCTAATTCTGGTGCGTTCATAAAGTTTTAGTAGTGGGATTGCTGACAAACTGGCCACCACATTCTTAACATTAACGTTTGGGTTTCCCGTTATCAATAGAACCATTCTTGATGGTATGGTGAGAACCCCACTAGGACAAGGCAATACAGGCGAAGAGGTGATTTTGTTCTGTGTTAGAATGATATTTGAGTAAGTCTAACACGAACCACAAAAAGATATTGATCAGAAAACTGATCATCAAGCTAGATGTTTAAAGACTGATTTGAGCCAATTATTTTTTTTTGTTAATGAATATTTTTGCTAATAAATATAGCAAAAGTATAGATGATTTCCTGACCTAAGATCACATTTTATTCTTTTTTCAACTTCAATCTAAAAATCGAGAAAAAAGCAAAACCCTCCATCATACCATAAAAAAATTATGCAAGAGGTCTACTTAAGATAAAAATCGGTAAAACTACACCCCACACCCCACACCCCACACCCCAGGAAAAACTTTTTGCCGCAAACCCTAATTATCCGATGATTTCTGGATTTAATACCATGTATAGACGAGAATTACTGCAATTTATTGGCTCTCACGCTCTTTTTGGGGCTATTAATCGAGAATTTGCTTGGAATTATCAAAATATTGACCATTGGGGCGAATTATCAAGGAATTATCGCCTCTGCACCAGGGGAAAGCAACAAACACCGATCGATCTGAGTATAGTGACTGAAAAAGAGCTATACCAACCCACCTTTAATTATCGTCCTGTACCTCTAAAAATTCGCCATAACGGTCGTACAATCTTGGTTAAGACCGAAAAAGGTGGAAACATGAGTTTTCACGGCGAAAATTGGGATTTATTGCAGTTCCACTTTCATCATCCCAGCGAACATCAGATTAAAGGTCAGTCTTTCCCTCTAGAAATTCATTTAGTGCATGGGAATGGGAGGGGAAATTTAGCAGTTGTGGGCATTTTAGCCGAAATTGGCGCAAATAATCCCTATTTACAAACCATTTGGGATTATTTGCCCCAAGAACCTTCTCCTGAAATGATTATCCCCGATACTTGGGTCAATGCCGGGCTTTTACTGCCGGAAAATAGCGATTTTTATGAATATCGGGGGTCTTTGTCCACTCCTCCGGTGTAGCGAGGATGTTCTCTGGTTAGTCTGGCAAAATGCGATCAAAATTTCTCCCCAACAACTGCAACAATTGGCTGAGATTTTTCCGAGTAATGCGAGGAATATTCAACCCTTAAACGGGCGCTGGATCCTGCATTCCTAGCCCACCAATTGTCGGCATTTTGGCTAATTTAGATAATTTTATTAACTTTTAGACCAAAAATTGTAAATAACTCAGGAATGCGCTCAATAACTAAAGCTTCGGTGGCTGTCCAGTCACTTTCTTTAGTGGCTAAAACCCCCAGAACACTCAGAGGAACCTGTAGAAATAGGTGACTTAAGAGGAGAGCGATCGCAGCGATTACTAAACCTAAAAGCCGCCATTGGGGGAGATAGGCGGCCACGGCAGCCGCTAGAGGGGCAAAATTGTAGATTGGCCAAGCGATGAGAATTAAGAGGACGACTCCCAAAAAAGTAAGAAGACGATGGCGAGGACGTTTAAAAAGAGAGAGAATTTTTAACTGTTCGGGGGTGAGTTGACTAGGTTTGAGAGCAACCAACAAAAGACTAAAAATATCAAAAGGTTTTGTCCACTGCATCCAAAAAACGGGAATAATAGCGATCGCTCCTAGAAATAGCCATTCTAGCCAAAAAAAAGGCAAGGGATCGCCCACAGCTAAACCAATCCAAGCGATTTGTAAAAAGATTGGCAAGGCCGCTAACCCTGCCAAATGAATCCACAAAAAAGGTTCTGATTTCATAGAGGGAAATGGGGGAGATGGGAAGCAGGGAGCAGGGAGCGGGAAAGTGGGGAAGTGGGGAAGTGGGGAAGTGGGGAAGTGGGGAAGTGGGGAAGAATAAATAAAAATAATCTCCTGAATCCTGAATCCTGAATCCTGAATCCTGAATCCTGACTCCTGACTCCTGAATCCCGACTCCCTGACGCTGACCGTCTAATTAACTGGATAAAGTGCGACGTTTCATGACCATTTCGTAGGCTTCGATAATGTCGCCTTCTTTCCAGTCATTGAATTTAGAAACACCGACACCGCACTCGAAACCGGTCGCCACTTCCCGGGCATCTTCCTTCATCCGTTTGAGGGAATCGAGAACTCCCTGATAGACAATTTCCTTGCCGCGACGCACGCGCACGAAGCGATTCCGCACCAGTTTACCGGATTGGACATAACAGCCCGCCACGGCCCCACGACCGACGGTGAAGACGGCACGCACTTCGGCGAAACCGAGGTGTTCTTCCACTTCTTCGGGGTCGAGAAGACCTTCCATCGCTCCTTGAATATCATCGAGAAGCTTGTAGATGATATTGTAATCGCGGATATCGACCCCTTCCCGATCGGCGGATGCGCGCGCACCACTGGCAAGGGTGGTATTAAAGCCCACCACCACCGCACCACTAGCGGCGGCCAGATCCACATCGGTTTCGGTGATTTCCCCCGGAGAGGCGAGGAGAACGCGAATCTGGACTTCGTTTTGGGGTAACTGTTTGAGCGCACCGAGGATGGCCTCGACGGAACCTTGCACATCTGCCTTGAGGATGAGATTAAGTTCCTTGAGTTGTCCTTCTTGAGCTTGGATAGAGAGAGTGCTAAGGCTAACGCGACGGGAGGAGAGGGCCTGTTGTAAACGGGTGTTGCGTCGTTCGATCGCCCGTTGATCAGCAATTGATCGGGCCTCTTTTTCACTTTCATAGACATCGAATTCATCGCCAGCGGCCGGGACATCACTGAGACCGAGGATTTCCACGGCAAAGGAGGGGGTGGCCGCTTCGACTTTTTGACCGCGATCATCGATCATGGCCCGAATTTTGCCGAAAACGGAACCGGCGACGATGCTATCACCCACGCGGAGAGTGCCATTCTGGACGAGCAGGGTAGCCACGGGGCCTTTGGTGCGATCGAGGTTAGCTTCGATCACGGTTCCCTTGGCCAAGCGATCGGGGTTAGCGACCAATTCCGCTACTTCTGCCACCAAGAGGATCATTTCCAGCAGATTATCGAGATTTTCACCCCGCAGGGCGCTAACGGGAACCATGATCGTCTCACCGCCCCAATCTTCGGCCACCAGTCCCTGTTCGGTCAATTCCTGTTTAATCCGGTCGGGGTTAGCTGAAGGTTTATCGACTTTGTTAATCGCCACCACGATGGGGACTTCGGCAGCCCTGGCGTGACTGATTGCCTCTTTCGTTTGGGGTTGTACGCCGTCATCGGCGGCTACCACCAGCACGGCTATATCGGTGACTCTCGCCCCGCGGGCGCGCATAGCGGTAAAAGCTTCGTGGCCGGGGGTATCCAAAAAGACAATCTGTTCTGGTTTGCCGTTATGTTCCACATCGACGTGGTAAGCACCGATGTGCTGGGTGATGCCGCCGGCTTCCCCCTGGGCGACTTTGGTTTTGCGGATCGAGTCGAGGAGGGTGGTTTTACCGTGGTCAACGTGACCCATAATAGTGACGACGGGGGGACGACGCTGGAGACTTTCCCAGTCGGAGACATCGATCATTTCCGTGGTTTTGATCGCCGCCGACTGGGTGCTGGGGGTTTCCACGGCGATCTCGAAGTCCCTGGCGATCATTTCGATCGTGTCCACGTCGAGAGTTTGGGTGATATTAACCGCCATCCCTTTAAAAAATAGGGTTCTGATGATCTCAGTTTCGGGGACTTTCATCAATTCCGAGAGGTCGCGCACGGTGAGACTGCCGGTGACGACGATGCTTTCCGGGCGTTTTTCCTCTTGGGGTTCTTGGCGCTCGCTTTTCGGGCTGCCGGTGTGGGCGGTTGGTTTACTAGGCCGCTTAACTTTGACTGCTGTTGGAGTGCCGGAGGTGGCAGCTTTAGCGGTGGGCGGTTTGGGGGGACGAGCGGTGGAAAGGGTAAAACTGGGGGTATTAATTAACCCGGACAGTTCCGATTCTAGATCATCGTCATCTTCAAAGAGAGCTTGGGTGCGGCGTTTGTTTTTGCCGGCAGTTTTGGCGGTTTTGGCCGCTTTTTTCTCTTCTTCCTCTTCTTCTTCCCAGCTAGATTTTTTGGCCATGCGAGGGGGCATGGTGGGTCGTTTGAGTTTTTTCAGCCCGTCTGCTCCGAGCAATCCGGTATCTGTATCGATTTCTGTGCCATCAACACCAGATTTCTTGGTGGTATCGGTTTCTTCCCCGCCGGTAGCCGAAATTTTAGCGGGTAAACCGGGGCGAACTGGGCGCTTCAATTCCACCGTCTCCCGCACTTCTCTAGCTGGTTCCGCCGGTTTCGGGCTTTTTCCGTCGGGTTTGCGGTTGAGGGTCGGTTTTTCTGGTTTAGCCAAGCCTACCCTACGCTCAGGACTAGGGGCGTTTTCGCTCTCGCCGCGCTCGCGTTTTTCTCCCCGGGGCCTGTCGTTACTGCCAGGAGCATTTTTAGATCGGGGTTCTGGCCGGCCCGAGGCAGTTTCAGGGCGTGGTTTCGGGGTGAGGGAAGGTCGATTAGGTGGGGCGATTAAGGTGGGGGCTGCTTCTGGCACTAGCGGGGTTTCGGTGGGGGTTTCTTTAACACTGGGGCTATGAGATAGCATCTCTGCAGCAGTGGCGGGAGTTTTTTCGGCCGCCTCGTCGCGCCCTGGGGGAGCAACGAGGGGTTTAACCGGGGGACGGGGGGGACTGATTAAAGTCGGTTTGGCCGAGGAACCGGTTTGACCGGGATAGCTTTCCCCTTCTTCGCCGGTTTCGGGGCGGTTGTGTTTATGCAGGGCTAAAATCTTTTGTTTTTTTTCTTCGGCAGGACTAGCCGATTCTCGCTGACCCGTGCTATTTTTACTGGTACTCGAAACAACTCCCTTCGCAGCGATTGCTTTGATGCGTTGGGCATCCTCTTCGCTGATCGTGCTACTGTGGCTCTTGTACTCGATGTTCAACTGGTCACAGATGTCCAAAATGTCTTTGTTGTCTAGATTCAATTCTTTTGATAAATCGTAAATTCTGACTTTCGTGTTACTCATCCATTATCCCCCGGCTAAAGTGTTAGTGATCCTATAATTTGGCTGATTTTTTGATCCTGTCAGGACTGTCCCATTTCCATGCTAACGATTTTGTGGCTATGATCGTCAATTTTAATCCTGATTTGGACGACCTTGCCGGGCAGGCCCGAGTCGCTCTTGCAAGGATTCATAGAGCGTTTCGGGAATATTGGCTTTTAGGGCGCGTCCGAGACGATTTTTTTGTCGGGCTAGTTGCAGGCAGTTGGGTTGTGGACAGATATAGGCTGATCTTCCCATGCCTTGATCTAATTGTATCTGTCCGGACGGGTGTAGTCGGACAATTCGCCAAAAGGATTCTTTCGGGGCGAAGAGACGGCAGCTAATACAGCGTCGATAATTGACGAAGGTGTTCATTCTCGGTCTAAATCCTGGGATTCTGGGTCTGTTTCAGCGGGTTTTACCTCTTGTTCGCCTTTATAGAGGGCTATATCCTTAATATCGATTTTCCAGCCCGTCAGACGGGCGGCTAGACGCACGTTCTGCCCTTCTTTGCCAATCGCTAAACTCAATTGATCCTGTGCCACCAGTACCAGTGCTTGTCTTTCTTCGGCATTAGTGAACAAAACTTGGTCGATACGGGCCGGACTAAGGGCATTGGCAATGTAGGTGGCGGGGTCTGGAGACCAACGAATCACATCGATTTTTTCGCCCCGCAATTCGTTAACCACAGCTTGAATCCGCGAACCTCTAGCCCCAATACAAGCACCAACCGGATCCACGTCTCTCTCTAAGGTATCGACGGCGATTTTTGTCCGCGAACCCACGTGACGGGAGGGGGGATTTGCTTCCCGGGCGACGGCGACAATACGAACGATTTCCTCCTCGATTTCGGGAACTTCGTTGGCGAACAGATATACTACCAAACCCGCCGCCGCTCTGGAAACGATTAATTGCGGGCCGCGGTGAGAACCTTCCAGGACTTTTTTGAGCAGAACTTTAAAGGTGGCGTTAGCGCGATAGTTATCGTTGGGCAGTTGTTCCCGTTTGGGTAGTTCTGCTTCCACTTCCGGTTGACCGTAGGTGCTTTGTACCATGACAATAGCGGCCTGTCTTTCAAAACGGACGACCCGGGCCTGTAAAACGGTTCCTTCCAGATCTTGGAACTCCTCTTGAATCATTTTGCGTTGGTTATCCCGCAGTTTTTGCAGTAAAACCTGTTTAGTTTGAATCGCCGCCATGCGACCAAATTCTTTTTGGTCGGGGGTGACATCAAGAACTACTTCATCCCCTAACTGGGCCTCATCGGCCACTTCTTGCACTTCTTTGAGACCGATGTGATGGTCGGCATTGGTCACTTCTTCGACAATAGTTTTAGTAGAAAGGATGCGAAAGCCTTCTTCTTCTACATCTAATTCCACATCAAAGTTATTGAAATAATCTTCATGGAATTGAGCAGCTTTTTCTAAACTTTGGGCGCGTCGATAACGTTCATAACCCTTGAGAAGTGCTTCACGCAAGGATTCTTGTACGGCATTTTTGGGCAGATTATGTCGTTGGCTAATTTCTTCGAGCATTATTTTTAAACCAGGCAAATTAACAGTAGCCATAATTATTTTTTCTCCTTACTTTTGAGTTATTAGTTTTTTAGCCGTCAGCCTTGTATCAGTTATCAGTTATCAGTTATCAGTTATCAGATGTAAGTTTTAAGTTAATCAGTTAGTTAGTTATTTATCTTCATCCTTATCCCTGTTTACTGATTACTGATTACTGTTTACTGATTACTGATTATTGCGCTGCTCATCTAAACGGACGCTGATGACGGTAGTGCGATCGATGCTCAGGGAGCGACCTTTTTGGTTAAGATAAATAGATTGCTCATCTCTACCTTGCAGTTTTCCGCGCCATTCTTTCGGTTTTCCTTGGCTATCCTGGCCGGTAACGATGACGGGAAAACCTTTAAAAGACTGAAATTCGCGCTCACTGCTCAGTTGTCGAGAAATGCCGGGGCTAGATATTTCTAAAACGTAGGCCTCTGGTAAGATTTCTTGACTGTCGAGGGCGGTTTCTAAGGCCCGACTCATCTGCTCACAGTCCTCTAAACCAGTATCTCCCCCCAGATTGCGAATATCGACGCGCAGGACGGGAGGCCTTTTATTGGTTTGAAAAACGATATCGACCACTTCTAGCCCCAAGTTTTCAGCGATAGGGGTGGCTAGGTGCAGCAGGTCGGGGATGAGCGGATGGGTCATGATTTGGACAATAAAAAAAGCGGGCGAAACCCACTTCCCTAAACTGTTAGTGATTGGGATAGGCAGTTGTTAGACCACCTAGCTGAATACAATATAGCAAAAAACCGTCATCACTATTTGCCCCCGGGGTCGTGCCTGGGGGAAAACAGAACAGTGGTCACGATCGAGTCGATCTGTCACAATGAATACAGGGTAACTAGATATAGAGTCAATTATGGATCAAAAATCTCCACTCACCGTAGTTAGAGCCAAGTCAGCTAAGAATCGTGGTAATCGACCAGTATGGAAAGGGATTGTCACCACTTGGATGATTCTGCAAACCTTTGGCCATGTCACTCCTGCTTGGAGTCAAAAAAACCAAAATACCCTCACCTACGGTGAATTGTTAGAGAAAATCGAGCAAGGCAAGGTAAAAAAGGTGGAAATCAATCCTTCTTTGCAGCAGGCAGCAGTTACCCTCGTTGGTCAAACGGACAAGGATCCCCCGAAAGAAGTCAATTTATTTGACCAAAATCCCGAATTAATCAAGAAACTCGATGCTGAAAAAATTGAGTACGGCATTCTCCCCAGCACTGACAATTCGGCCTTGATCAATGTTCTCACTAACCTGTTAGTGATTATTCTCGTCTTGGGATTATTGGTGTTTATTATCCGTCGTTCTGCCAATGCTTCCGGTCAAGCGATGAACTTCGGTAAATCAAGGGCGCGGTTTCAGATGGAGGCGAAAACCGGCATAGAATTCAATGATGTGGCGGGTGTGGATGAGGCCAAGGAAGATTTACAGGAAGTGGTGACATTCCTCAAACAACCGGAAAAATTTACGGCTATTGGCGCAAAAATCCCGAAAGGAGTCCTGTTAATCGGGCCGCCGGGGACGGGGAAAACTTTACTGGCTAAAGCGATCGCAGGAGAGGCGGGAGTGCCTTTTTTCAGCATCTCCGGGTCGGAATTTGTGGAGATGTTTGTCGGGGTTGGTGCGTCGCGAGTGCGAGATCTATTCCGAAAAGCCCAGGAAAATGCCCCTTGTTTGGTTTTTATCGATGAAATTGATGCCGTTGGTCGTCAAAGAGGGGTCGGTTATGGGGGAGGTAATGATGAACGGGAACAAACCCTGAACCAATTATTGACGGAAATGGATGGTTTTGAGGGAAATACCGGTATTATCGTCATTGCCGCCACCAACCGCCCCGATGTTTTGGATTCGGCCCTCTTGCGTCCGGGTCGTTTTGATCGACAGGTGGTGGTGGATTATCCAGATTGTAAGGGACGTTTGGCCATTTTGGAGGTTCATTCTCGCGATAAAAAGGTGGCTGCTGATGTGGCTCTGGAGGCGATCGCCCGTCGCACACCGGGTTTTACTGGGGCAGATTTGGCTAATATGCTCAACGAAGCGGCGATTTTTACCGCTAGAAGACGGAAAGAGGCGATTACCATGGCGGAAGTCAACGATGCGATTGATCGGATTGTGGCCGGTATGGAAGGGCGCGCTTTAGTTGATAGTAAAGCCAAGCGTTTGATCGCCTATCATGAAGTTGGTCATGCGATTGTCGGTACTCTCTGTCCTGGCCACGATCAGGTGGAAAAAGTCACCCTGATTCCCCGGGGTCAAGCGCAGGGGTTAACTTGGTTCACTCCCGATGAAGAACAGGGTTTAACCAGTCGTTCCCAGTTATTAGCCCGAATTGCGGGATTATTAGGGGGAAGGGTGGCGGAGGAATGTGTCTTCGGTGAGGATGAAGTGACCACCGGGGCCGGCAATGATATTGAAAAAATTACCTATCTGGCCCGACAGATGGTAACGCGTCTGGGAATGTCGGAATTGGGATTGATTGCTCTAGAGGAGGAGGGCAATTCCTATCTCGGTGGTGCTGGTGCTGGTTATCATCCCGACCATTCTTTCGCTATGATGGCGAAGATTGATGCACAAGTACGGGAACTTGTCAAGCAATGCCACGATTTAGCAACAAAACTTATCCTTGACAATCGTGTGGCGCTCGATCGCTTGGTGGATATACTGATTGAACAGGAAACCATTGACGGCGACGAATTCCGGCGTTTATTGACGGAATTTCAGCAACAAGCGGAGCGGTCAATGGTGACTACGGTTTAATTTTGTTTTCGTCTCCTCGCTTTGAGGAAGTGCTTAGGGTTGGCTGAATAAATCTAAAAACCTTGTTGGGTAAGACTTTTAGACTTTTAGTCAATCAAAAAGTGCCTTAGCTAGGAGGGATCGGGGGGAAAATTCAGGGACTTTTTCCCTGAAAATTAGGTAATTGGCCACCTCAAAACTGGTAAAACCCTACACCCTACACCCTACACCCCACACCCTACCCCCACGAGAAACTTTTTGCCGCAAACCCTAGCTAGGAGACGATTTCAGCAGACAATCTGCTAATCAGTCGGACAAAGCCAGAATTAACGACTAACATTGTGAGCGGGAATTTTATTAATGGAATGACCGTTATGAGTGCCTTTGGTGGGGGCAATAATATTAGCTTCTAAAGCTGAAGTCATCTCGGCCAACATTTCTAAATTGAAACGATAGCCGACGTTGCGGACGGTTTGAATTAGATTAGGTTGCCTGGGATCGGTTTCGATTTTTTTCCGCAGAGAGAGAACATGGGTATCGATTGTCCGGGGATTATCAATTTCCTCGGGCCAAGCGCGACGCAGTAAATCGGCTCTTGATAGGGGTGTTCCCTCCGCTTGGGCTAAAACGTAGAGTAGGCTAAATTCTTGGGGCGTTAATTCGATATACTCCCCGCGAAATTGTACCCGTCGTTGGGCTAAATCTATTTTTAATTGCCCATAATCCAAGTGTAGGGGAGCAGCCCTACTGCCTAAACGACGAGTTAACACTTCTACCCTAGCCATAAATTCTTGCATCCCGAAGGGCTTTCTCAGGTAGTCGTCGGCCCCCGCTTTTAAACCATTGACCACATCTTTTTCGCCATTACGGGCCGAGAGAATCAGTATTAAAGACTGTTTTTGTTGATCAAGCCAACGGCAGAGTTCGATTCCATCCCCGTCCGGCAAGTCGGAATCGATAATTGCTAAGGTTGGTTGACGATGAAAGAAAGCTTGACGCGCACTTTGCAGGGTTGCCGATTGATTAACCAAATAACCGGCCTGTTGCAGATGCCAAGCTAATAGCGATCGCAAGTGCGGGTTGCCCTCAACAATAGAAATATGGATCGATACCACTTGAGTTTCTGCCCCATTACTGCACAGATTGACACATTGTCAGGGTATCAGAATTAATGTCAAGATGTTGTAACAATCGTAACATTCGTCAGCCGTCAGTCGAACGCTTTTTTCGGCGTTGTCAGATTAAGAGATGATGAGGTAAAATAAATGAAAAATAAAATAAGCAGAAAGAACAATGAAATGCCCAGAATGTCAAAGCCATCACATCAATAAAAATGGTCATCGAGGT
>NZ_SFBY01000332.1:0-15664 GCF_007095505.1 Microcystis sp. M_QC_C_20170808_M3Col | reverse complement strand
TTTCTATTAAGCTCAACATATATTTTAAAGGTTGGCGGTCACTTCTCATTTTACCTGACGGTGATCGCTTTTACTTTTGATATTCTCATGGGAGAATGAAACAGCCCTACCCAAACCCCCCGTTGGGGTCGTGGCGCCGCCCCCAAACCCCGGAGCGCATTAGTTTTTCGGTGGGATGCTTACAGGCAGCCGAGGCACGCATCTGTAATAATTTAACAGTCACGACCCTGGCATGAGTGCTTCTCCTGATATGTAGCCTATACTCAAAAGCCTTATTTTAAAAGGGTTTTACCATTATTCAGATGGCTCTAACTAAAGACTTTTTAGAAGCTGCATCGTTCAATTCCCAGAAATTATGAATTTAACCGTTAAAGATTTGGGTGAACAGGGATTGCTACCGATTCTGCAAAAATATTGTCCTGCGGAGATTATCGGTGATGATGGGGCGATTTTATCCCTCAAGGAGGGTTATTCTCTCGTTGTCACCACTGATGTTTTAGTTAATAACGTCCACTTTAGCGATCTTACCACCTCTCCCGAAGATGTGGGCTGGCGAGCGGCGGCGGCTAATTTATCCGATTTAGCGGCTATGGGGGCAGAACCCCTGGGAATTACGGTAGGATTGGCTTTAACTCCCGATCTAGCCATCGATTGGCTAGAAGGACTCTATCGGGGTCTTAGCTCTTGTCTGCAAGTATATCAGACGGCGATCGTCGGGGGTGATCTCTGTCGGGCCACGGAGATTAACATCAGTATCACCGCCCTGGGACAAGTGGCAAAAAATGAAGAAATTAGACGTTTTAATGCAAAAGTTGGCGATAGTATCGTTATTACTGGTTATCACGGTTTATCGCGGGCTGGATTAGAGTTACTCTTCCACCCTGAAACCGGTAGGAATTTAAATTCCGCCCAAAAAAAGAGATTAATCCAAGCCCATCAACGCCCGCGACCGAGACTTGATTGCATACCACATTTACAAAAAATTGTCAAGCAATTTCCCATCGCCGGCATGGATAGCAGTGACGGGTTAGCAGATGCCATCATGCAAATTTGTCGCTGTAGTGGGGTTGGTGCCGAAATCGAGAGGATTCCCCTGCATCCAACCCTGAAAGAATATGTAGGAGCCAAAAAAGCTCTAGAATGGGCTTTATACGGCGGTGAAGACTTTGAGTTAGTTTTGTGTTTGCCCCCGGACAGTGCCAGAGAATTGCTCGAGAAAGTGGGGGAAGAGGGGGCGATAATCGGTCAAATTGTCCCGGGGAAAGAGATAAAATTAGCCGACGGTAGAAACCTAAGTTTAAGCTCTGGATTTCAACATTTTTAGCCTCTATAAATCGCCAAAACCTTTCTTTTTCTTGATTTTCTTCGGTTTTTTCGGGCTGCCACCTTGACCGCGGAACCCCGGTTGATTGCCACCCCCAAACATTCCGCCACCCATCCCGGGCATCCCCGGCATAGCGGGCATTTGTCCCCGTCCCATCTGTTGCATCATCGTTCGCATTCTGGTGAAATTAGTAATTAGTTTGGTAACTTCCGTTTCCGGATGTCCCGAACCTTTGGCAATGCGACGACGACGATTAGGAGATTTGGCCAATAAATCGGGGTTAGCGCGTTCCTCCGTGGTCATGGAATTAATCATCGCTTCCGTGCGTTTTAACTCTTTTTCGCCCTTTTCGATGTCTGTCCCGCTCAGTTTGCCCAGACCGGGGATTAATTTTAAGACTCCCCCCAGGGAACCCATATTTTTTAACAGCCGCATCTGTTTGAGGAAGTCATTAAAATCAAACTTGGCCTCTAAAATCTTGGCCTGCATTTTGGCCGCGTCTTCTAGGTCTAACTGTTCCTGAGCTTTTTCCACTAGCGTCAGGACATCACCCATATTGAGGATGCGACTGGCAAGGCGATCGGGATAAAATGGCTCTAAAGCCTCGACTTTTTCCCCAACCCCAACAAATTTAATCGGTTGTCCCGATATTTGCCGCACTGATAGGGCAGCCCCACCGCGAGTATCACCGTCCAGTTTGGTGAGAATTGCCCCCGTGATGCCGATTTGTTGGTGAAAAGTGTGGGTGAGATTGGCCGCTTCTTGACCGGTCATCGCATCCACCACTAATAAAGTGTCGTCGGCCTTGACAATTTTCTTGATTTGTGCTAGTTCGCCCATCATCTGGGTATCTATCTGCAAACGACCGGCGGTGTCGATGATAACCGTATCTACGCCCAATTCTTTGGCTTTTTCCACACCTTGACGGGCGATATCGACGGGATTAGCCTGAGAACCCATCTCGAAGACGGGAACATTTATCTGTTTACCGAGGGTGATTAATTGGTCAATGGCCGCTGGACGGTAAACATCGGTAGCCACCATCAGGCAGCTTTTGGACTGTTTGCGGAGATATAGGGCTAATTTGGCGGTGGCGGTGGTTTTTCCTGTCCCTTGCAACCCGGCCATTAAAATTACGGTGGGGGGTTTATCGGCCTGGGCTAGGGGAACGTTGCTTTCCCCCATAATTTTAACTAATTCATCATAGACAATTTTGATAAATTGCTGGCCGGGATTGACTCCAGAAATAACTTCAGCGCCGAGGGCTTGTTTCTCGACCTCAGCAATAAATCCCTTGACCACCTGTAGGTTAACATCTGCTTCTAATAAAGCCCGCCGGACTTCTTTAAGGGTTTCTTGTATATTGGCCGAGGAGATTTTATCTTGACCTCGTAATTTTTTCCAGGCGTCTTCTAAGCGGTCGGCCAGTGCGTCGAACATAGTTTCGGAATTAAATTTTTAACTAGATCGATTTTATCTCAATGTCGGGCTGAAGACCGCCGCTCTTACCCTCCTAAGTTCTGATTGCTCAAAAATAGTCGTAATTTTAATAAACTGAGAGTTTGACCGAGATTGAGGGGAAGGAGGGAAATGCCTTCTAAACGCGATTGTAACCAACCATCGCCCCAATACCATTCGTGATAGCCATCGATACCTTGACTCAAAAGCAAGCGTAAACACTGGTCATTAGCTAATAAAACCTGATGTTGTACGGGAATTAAACCTAACCAAGAGGTAAAAGTCAAGCCTGCCTCTAATTTATCGGGTAGATTGGGCGAGAGCATTTGCGGCCACAGCCATTGACGGAGATGAGCAGTTTTGAGCAAACTATCCCGGATAGCCTGTTCACTGGCCGAGATTTCGATACGCAGCTGACTTTGTTGAAAATTGCCGAACATATTGTTGTCTGATAATTTTTGTTAAGTTAGTTAAAGAATAACTAAAAATCGGGACAGCGTTTTCCAAGGATAACAGTAAGTAGTATGGCAGATAAATTAATCCGCGCCACGGCCGCCGATGGGGGAATTAGAGTAGTAGGAGTGATTACCACTCGTTTAACCGAAGAAGCCCGCCAAAGACATAAATTATCTAACGTAGCCACCGCCGCTCTCGGTCGCACTATGGCATCGGCTTTACTCTTGGCTTCCAGTTTAAAAAAACCAGGTTCTAGGGTCAATATTCGCATTAAAGGCGATGGTCCCCTAGGCGGTGTTTTAGTTGATGCCGGACTCGATGGCACGGTGCGGGGTTATGTGGACTGTCCCCAGGTGGAATTACTCCCCAATGCTAAAGGTAAATTAGATGTGGGTCGCGCCGTGGGTGACAAGGGTTATGTGCGGGTCTTGCGGGAAGAAAAAGGCGAGGAGAGAAATGAACTTCAAGAAAGCATCGTGGAAATAGTTTCTGGGGAAGTGGGGGAAGATATCGCCTACTACCTGGACCAATCGGAACAAATTCCCTCCGCTTTGCAAGTGGGGGTTTTTGTCGGTACGACCACAGGAGTAACGGCTGCCGGGGGAATTTTATTACAAGTTCTCTCTAAAGAAGCGTCCCGGGATGAGGTCTTGGTGGCTCGTTTAGAGTCGAGATTGCGAAAATTAACGGGATTTACGCCTCTTTTACGGGCAGGAAAAGGACTAGAAGATATTTTTCAGGAACTTCTCGGAGATATGGGTCTAGAAATTTTTCCGGCTGTGCAGATGCTGCGTTTTGATTGTGATTGTTCTTTTGAACGGGCCTTAGGAGCTTTAAAATTCCTCGGGGTCGATGAATTAAAAGACATCATCGAAAAGGATAAACAAGCGGAAGCCATCTGTGAGTTTTGCCAGGAAGTGTATAGTGCCAACGAGACGCAATTAATCGAATTAGTCGAGTCTCTACAAGCTGAATCTTGCTGAGAAGTTGGGCAATGAGCGCCATTAAGGTAAAATCTATCTAAAAATATCCGTCAGGGAGTCGTGAATGTTTAAAGGAAAAGAATTAACCAAAAATCTAGTCAAACGAGAATCGATTGACTCCCTGACTCGTTGGCCAGAGAAAACTAAATCTTTTCTTTTTCTCTTTTGGTACCGATACCAGCATCGTTTCACTTGGAAAGTTTGGGCGGCTTTATTTGTCGTGGTCTTTGGCGGTGTTGGCTTTCTCGCCACTTGGCAGTTATTAAATATGCAGAAGTCGCCCAATTGCCCGAAAATCTTCTGGCCTATCGCTTCTGCCTCCCTGCGTCTCTACTGCGCTCAACTTTCCGCCGATAGTCGCACCGTGGCAGGCCTACTCGAAGCAATTGCCCTAGTGGAAGCTTTGCCCGATGACCATCCCTTGCGATCGCAAGTTAATCAACAGGTGGAAGAATGGGCGCGAGATATCCTGAATTTGGCTGAAAAAGACTATCAAGCGGGAAATTTACAGCAAGCGATCGCTAAAGCTCGTCAAATCCCCAATAATATGGCAGTAGCGGCAATTATTGAAGAAAGAATCGCTAAGTGGCAAGGAACTTGGACGGAAGGCAACGAGATATTAAGCAAACTAGAGGAAAATCTCCGCGCTTCCAACTGGAATCAATCTTTCCGTCTAGCGGTGGATTTATTGAACTTAAATAACGAATATTGGGCAACGGTTAAATATAATGAAGCGCTCGCTAAAATTACCGTCGCCCGGGAAGATAGCAGTAAATTAGATAATGCCTTTAATCTCTTTGCCCGGGGCGGTCTCGACAATTGGTTCAAAGTCATCGAAGAAGCTAGAAAAATTCAAGCCAGCAGTTATGCCTATCAGGAGGCAGAAAAATTAATCGGGAAAACCGAGGATAAACTACAAGAATACGCCGAAAGATTAATTGAGCGGAAGCAATGGCAAGCTCTCCGGGATTTGGCTAACCAAACCCCCAAAGACCTCAAAATTAAAGAAGATGTCACCGATTGGTCCCTCTTGTCCGCAGCGGCCTTAGATGCGGAAGCCGGCACGGTGGAGGGATTGGAAGCTGCCATACTGGGACTAGAACAAATCGACGCTTCTCGACCTCTCCATCAAACAGCCCTAGCTATGAGGGAGCGCTGGCAGTTACAGGTACAGGATCTAAGAATACTGTCCGAGGCTAGAGATTTAGCACAAGCAGGTACGATCGAGCAGTATAGCGCCGCTATCGCGAAAGCGGGCGAGGTTCCCCGTAATAATCCCCTCTGGTCGCAAGCACAGCAGGAAATTGGCTCTTGGAATCGTCAAATACAAGTGATTGAAGACCGGCCGATTTTAGAACGGGCGCGGGAAATCGCTCTCCCCGGCGATATTAATTCCCTGGGTAACGCTATTATTCAGGCGCGGGCAATCGCTAAGAATCGGGCCTTATACCGAGATGCTCAAGGGGAAATTCGCGACTGGCAAGGGCGGATTGAACGTATGGAGGATCAACCCATTTTAGATCAGGCGCAAGCTTTGGCCAATCTCAAAGACTATAGCACGGCGATCGAAACTGCCAATCAAATTCCCCCCGGTCGCGCTCTTTCCTCGGAAGCTTCCCAAAATATCCGTCGTTGGCGCCGAGAGTTGCGGGCCCGTCAAAATCTCCAACAGGCTAATCAATTAGCGGCGACGGGAACCGCAGAAGGTTTAACCCGGGCGATTGCTTTAGTTACCAATATTTCCACTAAAACCGATGCGGGTGTGCAACGGACTGAATTGCTGGAACGTTGGAGTTATCAGCTTTTGTCTTTAGCCACGGACCAAGCTAATAATGGTCGTTATCTGGAAGCTATTCGCCTGGCTGAATCCGTATCCCCGGAAAGTACCGCTTACAGTTCGGCTCGCTCCCAAATACAAGGCTGGCGCAATATTCTCCAACCTCCGGCCCCACCGCCAATAGTTGAATCGACTCCCCTCTCCCCGGAGTCCCCGATAGAAACACCGAGTCCGGGTCAATAATCAGTTTTAGGGGCTGTTTTTCCGGTGAATTGCCCCTAAAAAAGTCCCTCATCCCCAGGGGTCTGTCCAGTTAAAATTGACGGATATAATTGGGTTAATTTGAGGCGAGCATCTTTCCTGAAATTGCCAGTCATACTAAATCCGTTGAGTATAGGTAACATATCAGACAGGCAAAAGGCAAGAGGCAAAAGGCAAAGGGGAGAATAAATAATCAGTTTTTAATAACTGGATTTAGTATCATACCAAATCCGTTTTTAATAGTGTGAATAACTTTTAAACAGGATTTAGTATGATTCCTGTAAATGAAATACTAAAAATTATCATCATTATTTTTAATTAAAAAATTACAACAAAAATAACCAAAGCTAATTTTAAAAAGATAATAGATAGTTGTTAAGCTAAAACGCATTTTAACCGCCTCTCCTTAGATTAGCTAAATCTCCCTCAATCCCTTTACTGTTGCCTCTTGCCTGTTGCCTCTTGCCTGATCTCAACAAGCAATTTAAATACGCGGGCAGCTTATGAATTACATTAATCAATCAAGCAAAAAACAGAACTCTGTAATTTCTATGAGAGCAAGTGAGGTACTAGATTTATATGCCAAAGGGAAACGCGATTTTACAGGAGTAAAATTAAAAGGACAGTGTTTTCACGGAAAGAATTTATCGGGGGCTAATTTTAGTCAAGCCGATCTCCGTGGCACTAATTTTCAAGGGGCTATTTTAGAGAGAACTAAATTTACAGAGGCCAGGGCAGGATTACTAAAGCGCGGTCGGCTACAATTAATCTTAATTTCTTGGTTAATAGCGGCTGTCTGCGGCTTTCTGTGGGGATTAGCTGGTTATTATCTAGCTTTAATGCTGGTGACAGATGTAACCGAATTTAAAATCATTGGTGCGGTGATAATTACAATTTTATCTCTAATTTACGGAATATTTTATCGTCAACGAGTTGGGGGATTGCCCTTAGTTTTATCCTTGATTTCTGGTCAAGCAATAAGTTTTATCCTAGCAATTCTTATCAGCTTAATTTTAACTTTATTGACAGTAATTATACTAGCTTTTCAAGGAGCATTAGCAGGAATAGCCGTGATGAATGTAACTTTTTCTATAGCTTTGATTGTTGGGGTTTGTGTTACTTTATTCACCGCTTATCTAGCCTGGTTATCCCTAGAAGAATCGAGAGCAACGGTCACGAAATCGATGGCAATTGCTTTTTTAGCCAGTAAAGGTACAAATTTTTTCGGGGCAAATCTGCAAGAAGCTGATTTCACGGGAGCGCAGTTAAAAGCCACTGATTTAAGGGCAAAAGATTTAACTAGAACTCGATTTTATCTGGTATCGGGCATCGAGCGAGCGCGCTGGGAAAAGACAATTCTGGACGAAGTTGCGATGAGAAATCTTCTGGTTACTGGTCAAGGGGAAAATAAAGCTTATATTGGCTATAATTTTCGCGGACTAAATCTTTCCGGGGTTAACTTAAAAAATGCCAACCTGACTAGGGCAAATTTCAGTGAGGCAAATTTAGCCTACGCTAATCTAGAAGGGGCAAATTTAGCCCATAGTAACGTGATGAGAGCCAATTTACAGGGAGCCACCTTGACGGGTGCTTGTATCGAAGCTTGGAAAATCGCCGAAAATACCAATTTAGAAGGGGTTGATTGTGATTATATCTATTTAGTCGAGTGCGATCAAGAGCGCCGTCCTTGGCAGGGAGAATTTGGGGAAGGGGAATTCCGGCAATTGGCCCTAGAGCAGCGAAAATTGTATATTGACGAATAACTGCTATACAAAGCCAAAATTGCGGCTCCGAGGCGGGCAATTAGAGGGATAATAAGACCAACCCCGATCGATCGGGTGTCAGAGGCGGCGGAGTTACATCCCGATGCCAAATAAGGTTATTTGCCCTTTTCCCTAACCCCTATCCCCCGACTGGTAACTGATCACTGATAAGCGATGGTGAATATTTCTAATCAAGTTATACCCAATCGGGGACTAGCGCCCCTTAGAAAAGCCTCCGATGTCCAAATCCTAGCGGCGATCGATATTGGGACGAATTCGGTTCACATGGTAGTAGTGGCAATTGAACCGTCTTTACCCGCTTTTACGATTATTGCCAGAGAAAAGGATATAGTCCGTCTGGGCGATCGAGATAGAAAAACTGGTAAATTAACCCTAGCGGCCATGGAAAGAGCGATCGCCGCTTTAAAACGCTGTCACGATCTGGCTATTAGTCTCCATGCGGATCAGATTATTGCCGTTGCCACTAGCGCCACCCGGGAAGCGACCAACGGCGACGAATTTTTGGCTTTAATCGCGAAAGAAGTCGGTATTTCTGTAAATCTCATCTCTGGACAGGAGGAAGCGCGCCGGATTTATCTCGGTGTCGTCTCGGGAATGGATTTCCAAAATCAAGCCCATATTATTATCGATATCGGTGGTGGTTCCACAGAATTAATCTTAGCTGATAGTCAAGAAATTCGCTTTCTTAGTAGTACCAAAATCGGGGCTGTGCGTTTGAGCCAAGATTTGATCACCACCGATCCCATTAGTACCACAGAATTAGCCTATTTAAGAGCCTACACCCGGGGAATGTTAGAGCGGGCGGTGGAGGAAATTAAACATCATTTACAGGTGGGAGAAGTGCCGCGTTTAGTGGGAACTTCTGGGACGATCGAAACTTTGATGACTATCCATGCTTTGGAGAAATTGGGGGAAATTCCCAATCCTTTAAATGGCTATCAATTAACCCGCAAAGATGTCAAAGAATTGGTCAAACGTTTCGCCACTTTGGACTATCACCAAAGACTGGCAATTCTGGGGATGTCCGATAAACGGGCCGAGATAATTCTAGCCGGTTCGATCGTGCTTTTGGAAGCGATGACCATGTTAGATGTTGATAAGTTAGTTCTCTGTGAAAGAGCCTTGCGAGAAGGGGTAATCGTCGATTGGATGCTGACGCACGGTTTAATTGATAATCGGTTACTTTATCAGAGTCAAATCCGTCAGCGCAGTGTCTTGAAAATAGCGAAAAAGTATCAAGTTAATTTAGAATCTGCTGAGAGAATAGCGACATTTTCCCTGTCTTTATTTGAGCAAACCCAAGCACAATTACATTCTTGGAATCAGGAGGCTAAAGATTTATTATGGGCAGCGGCTATACTGCATAATAGTGGTTTATATGTTAGTCATGCTGCCCATCATAAACATTCCTATTATTTAATTCGCAATGGGGAACTGTTGGGCTATACGGAAATAGAGTTAGAAGTTATCGCTAATATCGCTCGTTATCACCGCAAAAGTAAACCGAAGAAAAGGCACGATGATTTTATGAAATTAACTGAATACTATCAGTATATGGTCAGACATTTAAGCGCTATACTGCGCTTGGCTGTGGCTTTAGATCGGCGACAAATAGGAGCGATTAAAAAGATTGAATGTAAGTACGATCCTGAATATAGAACCCTACATCTGCATCTTTTTCCTAATAATGCTGAAGATGATTGTGCTTTAGAATTGTGGAGTTTAGACTATAAAAAACCTGTTTTTGAAGAAGAATTTGGGGTGAAAGTAGTGGCAACTTTGGCATTTTTGCCCTGAAACCATGTACCGCCGGTATTAAGTAGCTTGAAATCGGCAAGATTGGAATTTTCATACCACTGTTAAAAACTGTCAGGTTACTGTTATAATCCAGAGGGAATAGTATCGCAGAAAGAAAAGGAGCCGAAAAACTTGTTGCAATTAGCTAAAATTGGTCGCTTGATCGCTCTTGGTTGCTTGGGAACGATACTGTCTAGCTTTCCTGTCCTCTCGGCCGAGAGAATCACTTTTATCTTACCGCCCTTTAGTCGTACCCTAGAAATTAGTTCCCTAGAAAAGTTTGTCGAGACTGGCAGAATTGACGCTAATCTAAGACAATATTTAGGTAATACCACCCCCGAACAACAAAGAGAATTTCGCCAAGCTTTAACCACAAGTAAAGAAATTAATCCCGTCCTGATCTCGCGCTTTTTTAACACCACAATGGGGGAAGATATCCTCAACCTTTTAGGGGAACTGATCACCATTCAAGGGGGTATTAATGGTAAATTCGCTCTGCGTTCTGCCCTAATTAAATCAGCTTTTGAACCGGGAGGGGTAACTATTCTTAACCTGCTGCGTAATCTGCCCACTAATATGCAGATTGATGTGACAAGAGTGCAAAGATTAGCTAGGGCGATCGATATCGTCCTGAAAGCGACCACAGTATTCACGGAAAAGGTGGCGCAATTATCCTTAGAAGAAGCTAAAAAGGCCGGTGAAATTAATTTTACCGCCATGACCGACCCCCGACAACCGGGACCGCAACAAGTAGAACAAATGCGGCTGGATTTAACCGATAGCCGTCGTCAGAGGGAACTTTATCTAATCATTGTCAAACCCAAGGGGCAATTAACCCAGAAAACCCCCGTTATTGTCTTTTCCCACGGTTTAGCTTCTCGTCCTGAAGATTTTGTCCGACAAGCGGAACACTTGGCTAGTTACGGTTATCTCGTCGCCATGCCCCAACACCCCGGCAGTGATACCCTACAGGTGCAGAATCTGCTCGCCGGTTTATCGCGGACGGTTTTTTATAGCAACGAATTTGTCAATCGTCCATTGGACATATCTTTTGTGATCGATGAATTGCAAAGACGCAACGCGGGGGAATTTCAGGGGCAATTAGATGTAGATAATGTGGGAGTTGGTGGACATTCCTTCGGCGGTTATACAGCCTTAGCCGTGGGTGGAGCGACGATCGATTTCGAGAATTTACAACGGGACTGCCAAAGAAGATTAGCTTTTCTCAATGTCTCTCTCTTGCTGCAGTGTCGTGCTTTGGATTTACCCCGAGAAGAATACAATTTTCGCGATCGGAGAATCAAAGCGATTTTTACGGTTAATCCGTTTAATTGGAGTATTTTCGGGGCTAAAGGACTGGCTAAGATCGAAATTCCCACTTTTGTAGCGGCAGGAACCTACGATCCCGCTACCCCCGCTATTTTTGAACAGGTGCGCTCTTTTCCCCTGCTCAACACCGAAAATAAATATTTAGCTCTGATTGAAGGTCAAGCTCACGTCGATTTTTCGGTACTAGACGCGGGAATTAACGAAGCGATCGAATCCATAGCCGATCTTACCCTGCCAGCACCCTATGTGATCGATAGTTACGCCCATTCCCTATCTTTGGCCTTTTTTGAGGTGTATATTCGCAAAAACCCCAGCTATAAACCTTTTTTACAGGCGGCCTATTCCCAATATCTCAGTCAAGGCCAAAAGTTTAGATGTTTTCTGATTACCCGCGCCTCCTCGGCAGCTTTAGAACAACTCATCGAAGATTTTATCGCTCAAAATGTCCGTTAATCAGTTATCAGTTATCAGTTATCAGTTATCAGTTATCAGTTCACTGTTTACTGATCACTGAAAAGCTCCCCACTTACCCACTTCCCCACTTCCAATTCATAATTCATAATTTATATTTGTTGATGGCGTTTAAGCAGTAATTGGATAGCCAAAAGAATTAAACCAATGGTGACAAAAGCAAAAATAAAGGTTCCTAGAGAAGCTAAACCAAAAACTAAAGTGCGGACAGCACTGCCAATTCTCAAGGCGATCGGACTGTGAGCAACCATCGGTTTTGAGTAAAAAGAATGACCGATCGCTGCCGTGAGATAATAGAGAATTGTCCCCAGTGCTGCCGAAATTGCCGCACCAACTAAACAGCGAGTAGGAGTAACTTGTTTGGTTTCTAATTCTGTGGTCATTACTTTTTAGTCCTCAAATATTGCCCAGGTTAAATTTTAATTCTTTTCCCCAGTATTTTACCCGACTAGGACCAAGGAGCGAGGGTGGAAGCAAAAGAAGTATCGACTTGCGAGGAGACGATCAGGTCTTGATTCTGGTCTAGTTCCCGTTTTAACTGTTCCCAATCACCGGGGTCGGTCAACTCCTCATAAACAGGGGCCGCGGAAACGATCGTTTCTTTGTCCAATGACCAGCTTCGGGAAGGAAGGACTGGATTAGTCAAAAGTCGATCGTCTCACTTTCAGGGTCAAGATATTCTACCCCATACTTGGCTTTTAATTTTGACAGTTGTTCGAGTCGGTAGTATGCCAGTGCCTCTGGGTGCATCTCATTTTTGTAAATCTACGTGCGCGTTGCGGGGGAGATGGCGAGAAAGATTCGAGCATTTATACTAAAATCTAAGATAGCCGGTTTAATATCGTCTCAGGGATCAAAACTAAAGCTTAGAATAGATAAAATATGTGGACTTTTATTGATTTATTTGCTGGGATAGGAGGATTTAGAATCGCCCTAGAGAATCTCGGTTGTCAATGCGTTTTTTCTTCGGAAATCGATCCTCACTCCCAAAAGGTTTACTTGGCTAACTATGGTCATTTACCCGATAATCAAGACATCAGAAAATTAGAGGCGAAAACTGTACCCGATCATGATATACTGTGCGGCGGGTTTCCCTGTCAAGCGTTTAGTATCGCCGGCAGAAAACATGGTTTTGAAGATGCACGAGGAACCTTATTTTTTGAAGTTGCCCGTATCTTACACGAAAAGAAACCGAAAGCTTTTATCTTAGAAAATGTCCAGGGGTTAGTCCATCATGATCGAGGTAGAACTTTAAAAACTATTTTAGATATATTAGAAAAGGATTTGCATTATTTTGTCCCCACTCCCCAGATTTTAAATGCCAGATATTTTGGTGTTCCCCAAAATCGTCCCCGAATTTTTATCGTCGGGTTTCGAGAGGATTTAAATATTTACCATTTTTCCTATCCCCAACCAACCCAGCAAGAAACTTGTCTCGAAGATATCCTAGAAGAAAAGGAAGTCAGCGTTAAATATTATCTCTCTAATCAGTATTTAGAAACTTTATTTAAACACAAAGCTAGACATCAAGATAAAGGTAATGGTTTTGGGTATGAGATTATTTCTCCCGATGGTATCGCTAATGCGATTGTGGTGGGAGGTATGGGAAAAGAAAGAAATTTAGTTATCGATAAAAGACTGACTAATTTTACTCCTGTTACTCGCATTAAGGGAGAGGTAAATAAATTATTTGTCCGCAGAATGACTCCCAGAGAATGGGCAAGATTACAGGGGTTTCCTGATAGTTTTCAGATTGTTGTTAGTGATGTCCAAGCTTATAAACAGTTCGGTAATTCTGTGGCTATTCCCGTGGTGGAAGCGGTGGCAAAAGAAGTGATTAAAGCTTTAGATTTATCCAGAGATTCTCAAGAAAATATCAGGTTTAAAGAACTACAGGGTCAACAATTAGATTTATTGTCAATCTGAGGAACAATAACAATTTTTTCTAGGGGTTTGGGTATATTAAGAATAGTTATTATTTGATCAATATGATCGCTATTTATGCTCGACTCTCACTGGATTAACAGTGGACTTGTTACATAATTAATTTTCGAGAGTTCAAAAATGAGAAAAATAGGCATGAGACAAAAATAAAAAGAGCAGCAGAGGTGATGGTTTCGCCGGTTGTGCTTGTGAAAGGTATCTCTCTTATACTACACTTGTAACACCAATATGTTTAGTATTTGGGAGAAGAAAATTATGCGGACAATTACACGCACCACCACCACCGAGATGGAAGTCACTAGCATTCGTCTAGAAAGAGTCCTCAAAGACAAGCTGAAAGAGATTTCCGGCAATCAAGGTTATCAAGCACTCATTCGCGATGTCTTATGGAATTTCGTTCAGCAGAAATCAGGGGATTATCGACCTCAGTTTTGTGCTGGTGATATAAGGGCAGTATTTAACGCTACAGCTAGAAAAAATGAGATTTGCGCTCTTACGGGCAAGTTAATCCCCGCTAATGAAACAATGTTATTAGGTTTGACAATCCATGGCGATTTAGTTCCGTTGAGTATGGATAGTTATGCCAATTTAAAATAAGTTTGACTAGGGTGGGGCAGAATGCAGTATAGTTAGTCCTCACCCATAAAGATAAGGGAACAAGCAATAGGAAAGTGGGAATTATAAATTATGAATTATGAATTGAGAGGTGGGGAGTTTTTTGCTGTAAACAGTCAACTGATAACTGATGACTGATAACTGATAACCGATAACCGATAACTGATAACTGATGACTGATAACTGATGACTGAACCGATTTTACGAGTGGTTTTAATCAATCCGCAAATTCCGCCAAATACGGGGAATATTGCCCGTACTTGCGCCGCAACGAGGACAGAATTGCATTTAGTCGGTCCTTTGGGTTTTGAAATTAGCGATCGCTATCTGAAGCGCGCCGGCTTAGATTATTGGCCCTATGTAAAACTTATGTACCACTTGACAATAAATGAATTCTGTGCTTATCAACAAAAGAGCGGCGGAAGGGCGATCGGGTTTACTGTGCGCGGCAGCAGCAGTTATGTGGAATACAGCTATCAAAGCGGAGATTGGCTACTTTTTGGCAGTGAAACCGACGGTATTCCGGCAGATTTATTACATCAATGTGATGACACGGTTTATATTCCCATGGCGGAACCGGGGGTGAGAAGTTTAAATCTTTCCGTTAGTGTGGCAATCGGATTATTTGAGGCCAGACGACAACTGGGATTTATTCGTTAGCGGGACATTTGGCTATCTAAACAGAGCAAATAAACTGAATTGACCAAAAAATTAGAAAATTGCTTTTATTTAGCTGATTTTTGCCCGGAGCAGAAAAAATAGCAATCGCCATCAATCTTGTCCGTAATAACAGCAAGAAATTATGTGGATTATCCTAGCGCAAGTTAATTGTTGCTCCTTTGTAATTACATAATTTATCGAAAATAAAAAGGCAAGATGAGGCTCATGAATATCTTAGACCTTCCTCCCAATACTTTTCGCAATTTACAGCTTTTTAATCGGCAAAAATCCACCTCTGGCTTAACTCAAGTCGAGATGTTAGTTACCCTAATTTTATTAGGAATTCTCTTAACTATTGCCCTTTCTGCTTATCATCGTTTAATGGCTTGGATTCGCTTAAATATCGCCACCTTTGAAATATCACAACAGTGGAAAAATACCCGTTATCAAGCCACAGGAGAAGGTTCTCATCCCCTATCTTTGTGCATGGCAGCAAGTGAAACCGAACAGATTAAAGTGGCAAAAGTACAAGGGGACGAATGTGAAAATGTCACCGATTGGACTCCCATCACTCGTGGTGTTAGCATCGATACTGATAATTCTACCCTACGCCTAGTTAGTGGACCTATGGGTAGTAAAGGTACAATTTATCGCGCTAGTTGGGCCGATACAAAGGGGGGGTTAGGGTAGGGCTGTTTCATTCTCCCATCAGAATATCAAAAGTAAAAGCGATCACTATCAGGTAAAATGAGAAGTGACCGCCAACTTTTTAAACATATGTTGAGCTTAATAGAAAAACTGAAAC
>NZ_SFBY01000331.1:0-4523 GCF_007095505.1 Microcystis sp. M_QC_C_20170808_M3Col | reverse complement strand
ATTAACCCTTTTGTGCCTTAAGTCCTTTCCTGTATGAATTTCAGCTACTTTTGAGCGTAGTTGCTCTCATCGAATTTTATTTTAAGTTAATTATTTGCATAACAATTCCCGAAGAGCCCTCTGCGGTAGAAGCTTTAGGTAATATTGGCAACTCAGAAGCTGTTTCTGCTTTAATTGCGATCCTGAATAATTCAACTTATTATATCACAGACTATGGAGTAGATATAGCTGCTAGAAATAAGGCAGTAGAAGCATTAAGTAAAATTGGAACTCCACAAGCGGTGTCAGGTTTAATTGAGGCACTAGCACTTAAGAATCCTTATCAGGAAGTCGCAGGTAAAGCAGCAGAAGCTTTATTAAATATTGGTACTGAGGAAGCCTGCTTAGGTTTAATGACAGCACTTAATCATTCAGATGAAACTATCAGGGAATATGCTGTAGAAGCGTTAGGGAAAGTTATGAATATTAGTAGCACAGCAGCGATGCCTATTTTAATCGAGGCACTGAATAATCCTTATCAGGAAGTTAGAAGCTATGCAACGATGATTTTCGCAAACTTTCCTTTGGTTTTGGTGGTTAATCCAGAATCTAGACAAGCTTTTATTGTTGCGTCGCTTAATGATTCAGATAAGACTGGTATAGACTGTGTAGCAACCGCTTTAAGCTTGCTTCTTAATCCAGAAGAAGTATCAGCTTTAATGACAGCATTAACCAATTCAGATGAAACTGTCAGAAGCAAAGCTATAGAATCTTTGGGCGAAACATTAGACAAAATTGGCAACCCAGAAACGATGTCAGGTTTAAGTATGGCACTAGAGGATTCCAATAATCCTCTCAGATATTATTTAGCAATATTGTTAACAGTTTATTTAAACGAAAAAGGCAATCCAGAAGCTTTGCCAATTTTAATCAAGGCACTTAATCATTCAGACAAGTATGTTAGACGCATGGCTGTAAGTGGTTTAGGTGATAGCGACAATCCAGAAGTAGTGCCAGCTTTAATTATGATGCTAAATGATTCGGATTATGAAGTCAGAGGCAGAGCAGTAATGGCTTTAGCAAATATCAGTCATCCAAAAGCGATACCAGCCTTAATTGAAGCTTTGAATGATGTAAATAAATATGTCAGATTTGTGTCAGCAGATGCTCTAAGCAAAATGGGCAATTTAGAAGTGATACCAACTTTAATTGAGGGGTTAAATGATTCAGAAGAGATTTTTAGATTGCCCACGATTTGGATGGTAATTCATTTAAGTAGGATAGACAATTATATATTGATACCAGTTTTAATTGAAGCACTGAAGAATTCCGATAAGAATGTCAGAGCTTTAGCGGCACAAACTTTAGGAAATATCGGCAACTCGGAAGCAGTACCAGCTTTAATTGAGGCGTTGAATGATGAAGATAATCAGGTTCAATACAGTGCTCAACTAGCTTTAAGTCAAATAGGTAACTCAGAAACAATATCAGCTTTAATTAGGGTACTAAAAGATTCAGATGAGAATTTTAACGTTAAATGCGGGGCAGCATCAGCTTTAAGTGATATAGGCAATTCAGAAGTAGTATCAGCTTTAATTGTGGCACTGAAAGATTCAAATAAATATGTCAGACACTTATCAGCAAAAGCGTTAGGTGAGATAGGCAACCCAGAAGCAGTACCAGCTTTAACTGAAGCACTGACAGATGCAGATGATTATGTTTTAGAATCAGTAGCAGAAGCATTAGAAGAGATAGGCGACTTAAGAACATTGAAACAAATAATTTATCGTTGGGATATTGATATTTATGAATCAAATATCTTTCTGCTTGCCAGAAAACTCGCTATCCGCTATCGCAAAACTAAAAACTCAGTTATTCCAGTTTATCGTCAGCGATTCAGGTTTCTAGTGAAGCGTGTTAGAGCCATTATTGTTATGATAATCTCATCATTAAGAGGCAAATAAAACCTCGACTATAGCAAACTCGTAATTCCCACTGAGAAAGCCAAGCTGAAACCTGAATTTATGGTTTATGATGAGATATATGGAAAGGACGATAAAACACTTGAGTAAAAAGATACTTCCTGTTGCCATCGCCTTGTCGATACTGGTACTAACAGGAGAATTGACGGCGCATATCATCGGAGAAATCTTCTGGTTTCAAGAGGTAGGACATATAAGCTGTTCATAATTTAAATTGCTTGGGCCAGACGAGGCAAGAGGCAACAGGCAAGAGGCAACAGTAAAGGGATTGAAGGAGATTTAGCTAATCTAAGGATGGGCGGTTAAAATGCGTCTTAGCTTACTACCGAATCATTACCAAAAAAAATAAACAGAAAACTTCTTACAGAAGTCGGGCAAGGGGGAAATTTTCACCTTTAACCTGAAATATACCCCCCTTTTCCCGACAAAAGAGCGAGATTTTAGCCCCTGGCTGAAGGCTGACCATTAGATAAAATTTTGTTACGAGCATTCCGCCAGCAATTTTTGAGCAAGATATAATCGAAGTAGTAGGGCTGCCATTGGGCTAAAAGTTAAGCAAATTTAAGAGATAGCCATTTCAGAAAAAATGTATCATCGATAATGTTGAGCTTCCCCGAATAAGAAGCGAGTGAAGATTAATTGTTGAACCGAGCATCAGAAGCTATCTCTAAAGGAGCAAATGTTAGAAAGTTATCCAAGAAGGGGAACCATCACTATTGACTTATCTATTTCCTATTGCTTGTATTCATTTAGTCATCTAACAGCAAGGGATGTAATCTCATTCAGGGGAAAAAGTCGCTATGAACCACCAAATAGAAACCCCGATCCGCTCATCTTCTCAAGCTCGATTCCGTTCACGGGAAGAACGCATCCAGATCGGTAAATCCCTCCGGGAGCGATTGCCGCGTTCTAGCCACGCCATCTGGCAACCCCCCGCAGCTGGTCGAGAGCCGATCGAGATCATCGAAGCATCAAATCGAGGGCGATTACAGGAATTGATTCCTATCCGCTACGGACGAATGTTGCGGAGTCCCTTTACCTTCCTGCGCGGTTCCGCTGCTTTGATGGCCTACGATCTGGCCACCACTCCCAAAACCGACGTTATCGTGCAGGCCTGCGGGGATTGCCACCTGTTGAACTTCGGATTTTTTGCCACCCCCGAACGCAATTTAGTCTTCGATATTAACGATTTCGACGAAACCCTACCCGCACCTTGGGAATGGGATCTCAAGCGTCTAGTGGTCAGCTTTGTCATCGCCGGCAGGGATAGCGATCTATCCGATCAAGAATCGAAGGCGGCGGCGATCGATTGCGCTCGTTCCTATCGGGAACACCTGCGGGAATATTCTCGCCTCAGTCCGTTAGAGATATGGTACACGCGCATAGGAGTAGAACAGGCGATCGAGATGGCTCCCGACGAAAAGACGCGGAAGATACGGGAACAGATGATGGCAAAAGCCCGCGAGCGCATCATCGAACATCTTTACCCCAAGATCGTCACTCAAACCGGGGGACGCAATCGCTTTGTCGATCAGCCGCCCATTCTCTACCATGTCAACGAACCGGATTGGGAGACTCTCGTGCGCGAGGGTCTGGAAGACTATCGCCAATCCCTGCCGGAGGAACGCCGGGTCCTCTTTGATCGCTACCAGTTAGAGGACTTTGCCCTGAAAGTGGTAGGCATTGGCAGTGTCGGCACTAGATGTTATATCGCCCTATTTTTCTCGGAAGACAACCATCCCCTCATCCTACAAGTTAAGGAAGCCTGCCCTTCGGTTCTGGAACCCTATACCGCCAAGAGCCAGTACGAAAATCAGGGACAACGGGTGGTTACAGGCCAGAGATTGATGCAATCCTCTAGCGACATATTTTTAGGCTGGACCCAGGGAAGACGGGGCAAAGACTTCTATTTACGGCAACTGCGGGATATGAAGTTTTCCCTACCCATTGAGGGAGTGTCGGCTGTCCAACTGCAACGCTACGCCGAGTTCTGTGGCTGGACCTTAGCCCGCGCCCACGCTAAATCTGGAGACGCAGCCACCATTAGCGGTTATTTGGGGAAAGGAGATCAGTTCGATCTAGCGATGGGCGAGTTTGCGATCGCTTATGCCGAGCAGACAGAACGAGATCACGCCGCTTTGGTGGAAGCGGTCAAAACAGGACGGGTCGAGGCTTTGGTAGAAGAAGATTTATAGCATTAAGCTATCAGCCATCAGCCTGTTATTTCTCGACCTTAGATTAGGGGCGCGAGCTTTGCGCCCCCACATTGCAGCTGGTATTGTAAAGTTTTGTAGAAAATATACGCAAATAACAGCAAACAACTGCTACTGTGGTTAGTGCAAGTTTACCTTACAGTTCAAATGAAACTATCAGATTATGCCAAGAAAAAGGGATTTTGCGCTCGACTGTCTTCAATAAGACGAAGAACAAGAAAAACCGAATGTTTAATTAGGGTCTGCTGAATAAATCTAAAAACCTTGTTGGGTAAGACTTTTAGACTTTTTGTCAATCAAAAAGTACCAGGCATGGGAGTGATCAGGGGGAAAATTCAGGTACTTTTTC
>NZ_SFBY01000330.1:0-12179 GCF_007095505.1 Microcystis sp. M_QC_C_20170808_M3Col | reverse complement strand
GTCAGACTTAAGCAATTAAGCGTTTTTCGCTATCTGCGTCAACCCCATTGACGCGACCACCCTAAAAAAGTGGCGTGGTGAGGAATCGCCGTCCGTTTTACGGCGGCGAGGATGTCAACTTCTCCCCCACTCCCCACTTCATAATTGATAATTTATAATTGATAATTCCCACTCCCCACTTCATAATTGATAATTGATAATTCCCGCTCCCTACTTCATAATTCATAATTGATAATTCATAATTCCCACTCTCTTATACTTTTTAAACAGGATTTAGTCTAATTCCCGTCGGTAGGCCATCTTTACACTTAGCTAACCACTCCAATAAACTATCTAACTGCTGTGGTGGTTTTACCAATCCTAGACCCCTAACCGTCACCTGTTTGGGACTATAAACAAAGCGTGATTGTATATGTTGGGGTAGGTGTTCTTGTAATAATTTCCAAGCTGGTTCCTCCATGGGAGTTTCTAGGATAATATGCTGTTTTCCATCGGGTTTAATGCGCGAAAAACCGAGGGATTTAGCCAGATGTTTTAACTCGATTACCTTAAATAATTGTGCCACCGGTGCAGGAATTGCCCCGTATCTATCGACTAAATCGGCAGCAATTTGTCCTAAAGTTTTCTGAGAATTGGCAGTAGCGATCGCCCGATAGACATCCATTTTCTGCTCCAGATCTGATATATAATCATTAGGAATAAATGCCGTCAATTTCAGATCGATTTGGGTATCCTCCACTTGAGGAATTTCTTGACCTTGAATTTCCCGCAAAGCTTCCTGTAACATTTCCATATATAGATCAAAACCGATCGCTTCCATTTGTCCCGATTGTTCCGCACCTAATAAGTTACCCGCACCGCGAATTTCCAGATCCCTAGTCGCTAATTGATACCCCGATCCTAACTGGGTAAATTCTTGAATTGCCTTTAATCTTTCCCGAGCGGTTTCTGTTAGTTCTCCCTTGGCCGGATAAAGTAACCAAGCGTGCGCTTGTACTCCCGATCGCCCCACCCGTCCCCGCAGTTGATAGAGTTGCGCTAAACCGAATTTTTGGGCATCTTCAATGATAATCGTGTTAACTCTGGGAATATCTAACCCTGACTCCACAATAGTCGTACAGACTAAGATATCCGCTTCCCCATTATTAAATGCTAACATGGTGGTCTCTAATTCGGACTCATCCATACGACCGTGGCCGATGGCAATTCTAGCACCCGGAATCATCCCTTGAATTGCTGCCGCTTTTTCTTCAATTCCCTCGATTCTGGGTACTACATAAAAAATCTGTCCTCCCCGATCCAATTCATTGCGAATTGCCGTTCTAATCACATCAGAATTATAACTAGAAAGGTGGGTTTGGATGGGACGACGAGAGGGAGGAGGTGTGGTAATTAAACTCATTTCTCGTACCCCAGAAAGGGACATATAAAGAGTCCGGGGAATCGGTGTCGCACTCAAAGTTAACACATCAATATTACTTTTAAAAGCCTTAATTTTTTCCTTTTGATTGACCCCAAAACGCTGTTCTTCATCAATTACCAATAATCCTAAATCTTTAAACTCCACCGCTTTACTCAATAACAACTGCGTCCCCACCACTATATCCAATTCCCCCGTTTTCAAGCGCTGGACGATATCTTTTTTCTCGGAATTGGTGCGAAAACGATTTAATAAACCCACATTAATGGGATAGGGAGCAAAACGTTCTTTCAGGGTGTGATAATGTTGTTGGGTTAAAATCGTTGTTGGTGCTAATAAAGCCACCTGTTTATGACCCGTGGTGACAGCTTTAAAAATAGCACGAATGGCCACTTCTGTCTTACCAAAACCCACATCCCCACAGACTAATCGATCCATCGGGCGATCGCTTTCTAAATCCCGTTTCACATCCTGTATCGCTTTCAGTTGATCAGCAGTGGGTTGGTAGGGAAAAGAATCCTCTAACTCCCGCTGCCAGGGATTATCCATCGGATAGGCAAAACCCGATTTTTGGGCGCGTTGGGCGTAAATATTGATTAAATCAACCGCTAACTTCTTAACCGACTTCCTAACGCGGGCTTTCGTCGCTTCCCACGCTTTGCCAGAGATTTTATGTAATTCAGGCGCTTGACTACCTGTATGACGATAACGGGAGAGATTATCGAGAGAATCGGCAGGAACCCGCAATAATCCATCGGCATACTTAATAACTAGATAATCTCGACCTTGCACTACTCCGCTAATTGTGCTTTCCTGCTTTTCTAGTTTGATAAACTGTCCGATGCCATGGTGTTTATGTACTACAAAATCGAGGGGACGGAGTTTATTCACGTCCACCTGTACCGAGGCTGCTTGCCGACGTTTGCGGACGTAACCGGCAGTATTTAAAAGATGTTGCCCGAAGAACTCTCGATCGGTAACGAGGACTATGCGATAGGTGGGTAGGATAAAACCTTCTAATTCAGCTAATCCTGAGTATTTTAGGGCTGTAGCGGTGTTTTGAATTATTAAGCGCTCGATCGCCCCAAAATCAAGGGGATTGGGGATAAATTGGGCCGGGCAGTCGTGTTCCTGTAATAACGAGACTGTGCGGGAGGGTTGGGCAGATATTAACCATGTAGCATACTTATTTACTTTAATACCGCTATAAATCTCTCTTTTTCCCCGTAAAATTTCCGCTAGTTTGGCGAATTGCCCCGCATTGGTGGGAATCGGACGACTGGAGAGATTAAGGCTATTTTCGGACAGGTGATCGTCTATTTCCGAGAGGTAGAGATGGGGAAATTTGGGCGATATTTCCAGAGATTCGCCAAAAGAACGGTGAATTTTCGGTAAAGGTGGTTCTATCTCTTGCCAGCGTTCCCCAATATATTCTATCCAGCGCTCGCTTCTAGCTTGACAGCTTTCCAGTTCATCAAAGGCAATAAGGGTATTTTCGGGGAGATAATCCAATAAAGAAGCAGCTTGACGGAAGGCCAAGCCTAAAAATCGCTCAATTCCCTCTGGATAAATGCCATTAGCCAATTTTTCTCGATCTTCAGCCCCTAGATAATCGGCCACTGTCGGGGGGAGAGAAGGGGCAATCATCGCCGCGAAGCTAGTGGGAGTAAGAAGCAGATTGGGGATAGAATCCAGCGATCTTTGGGTTGCAGGGTCAAATTCTCGCAATTTTTCCAATTCATCGCCGAAAAATTCTAACCTGACTGGTAATTCTGCCGAAACTGGGAAAATATCAACGATATCGCCGCGACGACTCCATTGCCCTTCGGTTTCTACCAGTGAAACCCGTTGATATCCTAATCTAGCTAGGGTTAGATCGAGGTTTTTGGCTTCTATAATCGTTCCTATCTCAAAATTATCGCTATATTTCTCGAAAACCTCCCTAGGGGGTAAATGGGGCTGCAGGGCCTTTTCGGTGGTAACGATCGCAATTCCGTCCTCTTGATGACTGATTGCCGATAATACCTGCATCTGTCCCCAAATCATCTCGGATTCCCGATTAAATGTCTCGTAGGGGCAAGCTTCCGAGGTGGGATAAAAGAAAACACCTTTCCACGTCATCGCTTCTAATTGGGCAGCCCAACGTGCCGCTTCTTCTAGATTGGCACAGATAATTAAAAGATTTTTTCCTTGACAACGGGCAAAAGCTGTGCTTATTAATCCTTTCGGTAAGCGGGCAAGACCAGTTAGGGTTAAATTGCCATTTTTCTCCAGTTTTTGGATAAGTTCGGCAGTTAGAGGCGATTTTTCAATGTTGCGAACAACGGAGGCAAAAGTCATTTTTTAGTGATCGGCTCTCGGTTTTTAGTTAAGCTCTACTGAATTTAAACTGCCTATGGGGATTTTTAGTACAAATGATCAGGCTTCCTCTCCCAACTCTGGCACTCCGGTGCAGTCTTAACGAGTAATTTAGATAAGTGGGTGGGTGGAATTAAATATAAGACGAACGTAGGTTGGGTTGAAGCATGAAACCCAACACCCCAAGGATCACGAAGTGCGCTAACCCATCCGACAAATAATTGTGCTTCCCTACTTAGTCAACAGCTTATCAGTTATCAGTTGTGAGTTTTCAGTTCACCGACTACTTTTTGGGGCTAATTTTTTTGGGCTTTATTTGACTTGACCAGAGGGGGGTCGCAGGCGCACGGATTTTCCATTATCTATATAATATCATGTCAAGCCCTAGTTAGCAAGAGAAAATTTTTTAATTGGCAGCGAAAGATCGAAGGACGAAAACCCAGTACATATATACCGAGATATTTTCAGAATGATAACGATTCTCACCGACTGTGATAAGATGAGAATCATAATCAGACTCAGTTAATCCGATGGGTAAAAATTTCCAGTTAACAGCGATCGCTTTAACAATGACTATAGCCAGCTTAACAGCTTGTAGTGGTCCCTCGGTCAAGGAAAAGGAAACAACGACACCCTTACAGGTGACAGTCAGCATCGTACCGCAGGAATATTTTGTCAAACGCATCGGCGGTGATAGAGTCAGTGTTAATGCCATGATTCAACCTGGGACAGATCCCCACACCTATGAACCAAAACCCGAACAATTAAAAACCACAGCCCAATCCCAAGCCTACTTTAAAATCGGTGTATCCTTAGAAGATGCTTGGAAAGATCGCTTAAACAGTGTTAACCAACAGATGTTAATCGTCGATACCAGTCAAGGAGTAGATAAAATCCCTTTGACAGCAGAACATGATCACGATCACACCAAGGCAAAAAAACATCAAGCTGGAAAAAACACCCTAGATCCCCATATTTGGTTATCACCAAAACGAGTCAAAGCACAAGCAGAGACTATTTATCAAACCCTAGCACAACTCGATCCCGATCAGGAAACTATCTATCGGGCTAACTTGGAAAAATTCCGTCAGGAATTAGACGCATTAGATCAAGAAATTCGGCAAAACTTGGCAGGGATCAAAAACCAAAAATTTATGGTGTTTCATCCCGAATGGGGCTATTTTGCCCAAGATTACGGTTTAGAGATGATTGCGATCGAAATCGACGGCAATGAACCGAGTGCTGCCCAGTTAAGTCAACTAATCAAACAGGCAAAAAAAGAGAATATTAAAGTTATTTTTACTCAACCGGAATTTAGCCAGAAAACTGCCGAAACTATTGCTAGGGAAATTGGGGGACAGGTAATCCCTATCAGTGCCTTTGCTCAAAATTGGAGTGAAAACCTGCGACAAGTTTCCCAAAAAATGGCCACAGTTTTAAATCAGTAATTGCTTGTATATGTCAACGATCATTACCATTAGTAATCTCTGGGCCGGCTACGAACAGGAACCCATCCTCGAAGATATTAATTTAACCATTCAGGAATTGGATTTTCTGGGAATTATCGGCCCGAATGGAGGAGGAAAAACTACCCTCCTCAAGGTTTTACTGGGATTAATTAAACCTTGGCGCGGAGAAGTCAGTATTTTGGGGCAAAGTATCCAAAAAGGTCGGGAATTAGTCGGTTATGTGCCGCAGTTTGTCGAATGCGATCGCTCATTTCCCATCACTGTGGGTGAGGTGGTGAAAATGGGGAGATTGAGCAGCAAAAAACTCTGGCAAGGCTATAGTAAAAAAGATGAGGTAAGGGTAGATAAAGCTTTAGATAGTGTGGGAATGTTGGCCTTGAAAAAAAGGTCGATTGCTGAACTTTCGGGAGGACAGCGCCAACGGGTTTATATCGCTCGCGCTTTAGCGGTAGAACCCCGTCTCTTGATTTTAGATGAACCCACTGCCAGTGTCGATCCCCAAATGCGTGCTAGTATTTTTTCCCTGTTGCAAGAATTGAATGAGTGGATGACTATTTTAATTATTTCCCATGATCTGGGAACCCTATCTACCTATGTTAAATCGATCGGTTGTCTCAATCGTCGTCTCTATTATCACGGCCAAAAATCTCTCACTGCTGCTATGCTAGAACAAGTGTATTGCTAAAAGTTTTCTCCCTTTCTACTGTCAAAACCCTTGACAAATCCCGAAACTTGACATATACTTATATATATATAATGGGAATCCGTGCCTGCCTACAGACCCTCTTTTTTCAGGTCAAATAAGCGCAAGGAATAAAGAAGACAGGGGATGACAATTAAAGACTTATACGAACAAGACTATCTTGCTTGGTTAGAAGAAACGGCCAAACAACTGCGACAAAGACAGACAGATGTATTAGATTGGGAACATCTCAGGGAAGAAATCGAAGCTTTGGGGAATGAACAGAGACATAAAGTAGATAGTTATCTCCTGCAATTACTCATTCATCTGCTTCTCTACCAATACTGGCCGGAGGAACGAGAAAGATGTGCGAAGGGATGGCAGGACGAAATCGGTAACTTTCGGGTGGAATTAGAACTTTTATTGGAGTCGAAAACCCTTTATAACTATTTTTTAACCAGAATTGCGGTTATTTACCCCAAAGCAGTGAAGCGAGTCCGACAAAAAAGCGAATTACCGGCCGCTATCTTTGCCGAAAGCTGCCCCTATAGTCCCGAACAAATCCTCGATTCCGATTTTCTACCCTGAAATTCCGGCAGATTTTTTCAGAAAAACCCTTGACAAATACCCGCACTTGACAGATACTTATATATAGAATGGGAATCCGTGCCTGCCTGCGACCCCTCTTTTTTCAGGTTAAATAAGCGTCAAGAAAATAAAAACCTGATACCTGACCACTACTAAAGACTTATACGAACAGGACTATCTTGCTTGGTTAGAAGAAACGGCCAAACAACTGCGACAAAGACATACAGATGTATTGGATTGGGGAACCAACAGAGACAAAAATTATTATTATTAGTTGTAAATTTCATTATGACTAGGCTCAATGTAATCGCTGTTATCTTGTTGATTAAACTTTAAAATTGTCATTGCTTGGGATAGGAACGCCAAGGGCGATCGCTTACAATAGGGGGCAAACTTTTAGAAAGCAACCTTTATTACTATTCTTACTCATGCCCACTCTATCAAGCTTCTATGGAATAAAAATCACCATGAACTATAACGATCACAATCCGCCTCATATCAAGATTATGAAGCGGTTATAATGATTCACACAGGTGAAGTTTGTGGTCAAATGCCCAAAAGAGGACTAAATTTAATATGGGAGTGGCTTGATCTACACCAATCTGAACTATTGGAGAACTGGGAAAATGCGCGTCAAAGAAAACCTCTTAACAGAATCGATCCCCTTCCCTAAAAAGGAGCTATTTCTTCATGTTATCTGTGTGGAATATCTGGATAAGTATCAATTAAAGCTAACCTTTAATAATGGAATAGAAGGGATTGTAGATTTAGAACAAGAATTGTATGGAGAAATCTTTGAACCCTTAAAAGATCAAAGCTTATTTCAAAAAGTATATGTAAATAGTCGGACAATAGAATGGCCAAACGGAGCAGACTTTGCCCCTGAATTTTTATTTGAAATTGCTCTCGACAAGCAACCAGTTAGTATGGTCGGTGATCGTGTAGGGGACGCTAATGAAATGTAACGTACCAAATTGTTTTCTTAACAATAATTATCTGATTTGCGATTATTTTGGACTTTAGTGCGATCAGGTTTTCTTCTCATGGTGTGATCGCTTGTTGATGAGGAGGGGCGATCGCTAATTGCCGTCTTGACTTAAAAAATAGTTACTTAACGCGCTTTTTTGCTTTTAATCATGACGAATTTGTAATTATTCTGCGTTACGCTAACACATCCTAGCGTGCTACTATTCTGGTCAGTGATTCTTGACAGTAACCAGACGCGATCGATGATTCAGACGGAGCAACAGTTTCCCAGTGTCGGTAGTCAGACTAAGGGGCTTTTGGTTAATGCTGATGGTTCTGTGGATATCTATTTCAGGCCGAAACCACCTGCGGGTAAGGAGAATAATTGGGTGCAGACAAATCCGGGCACGGGTTGGAATACGATTCTTCGATTTTATGGCCCGCTTGAGCCTTGGTTTGATAAGACTTGGCGACCAGGGGAGATCGAGTTATTGAAATAGCTCTATCCAGATTATTTCTTGATCGCCGATCTGTCGGTTGGATTGAGGTGATAAAATTCAACATTACCTTTTTTCTTGCTAATAAAATCGGAGTTCTCACTTCGTCAGAGAGAGAGATTGCCGTAACTCGACAATGAGGTTATCACTTCTCATGGTTGGGTTGCGTTCCTTAACCCAATCTATGAAGCGGCGATCGCACTACAAGATCAGCGATCGCATTAAATCTAAACTTCTCCATCTACTGATAGTAACGATAAGTTTGGCTTCAGCGTCCAGAAAGAAATCTATGAGAGTCTCGGTGGCATGAGAGAGTACAATTGAGGAAGTAATGGTAAACCTTCTAAAACTTCTCCTAATATGATTAAGCTTAAAAGTGCTAAGGGTGTTGACTATTCTAAACTTGAGCAACTCCTAAAACAAGAAAAATGGAAAGAAGCAGATCAGGAAACACTTAGGGTGATGTTACAAGCAGCTAATCGAGTTGAGCAAGGATGGTTAGAGTGTGATGACCTAAAAAACTTTCCCTATGAGGATCTCTGCACCATTAACCACCTCTGGATAAAATATAGTAACGGTAAATTCGGCTTTTCAGTTCAGAAAGATATCTGGCTGGAAGTCGGAGAAAAATCAGGTTATGATGGGGAAGAAAAACTAGGCGATCGCGTCGGCTGGCGTAAAAGAGGAGACTGGTTATCTTACGACTTCCTTACTTTTAATCTGCCCAGCAATGCTCTAAAGTTGATAAATATCAATCTAACAAAAACTCAAAGCCTTAGTATACAAGCTTTACAAGCATGAGTTGTTGATAGTTTTACATGACAGGTTCGGTAGAGCCCTTTTAATTTATCATTAGCACCCAAGGGACATCTCCCTATTAAGTATGCAGGAAGAATATTGATAGATAATGAAACTTGTAAACCAATAACACATCAATCTTACGGAAGAGAGAGGGTTTTTAATGGTGTGGATACGGAGGAGAGATTTGTGCTCGAAAGGTGTTATTACTGGAACTTTAGGTGTAGTCTTCTGAAGTATATGTAATTCGATGAATTAGAAGATGATTTACGAAATGATGTAATTATTCTTGATCCTGATGTCAAAAAATATTTTCCTAATTCGGAATCTGTTAATGCTACTTTAAGAAGTTTAATTAAATTAATTCCTTAACAATAGATAGTGTGATCGCCGATCTTGTAGTGCGATCCCTGTCTTCTTGTTGATTCATGTTTAAAAACGCGATCATGTATAATCCAAAATATTATTAACTAGATATAAAATCTCGATAAAATGGAGATAGAATGGGACAATAATAAAGCGGCTTCAAACTTGATCAAGCATAAGATTGATTTTGAAGATGCAAAAAATATTTTTCTAGACCCCAACCGTCTGGAAAGAGAAGATAAACGTGATTATAATGAAGCTAGAATCCAAGTAATCGGTATAGTTAATCAAGTAGTTTTATTTGTTGTCTATACTAAAAGAAACGGCAGATATCGTATTATTTCAGCAAGGAGAGCCAATAAAAATGAACGACGACAATATTACCAGAGTTAAACTTGATCCCAAAAATGTTAGTCATGGCAAGACAGATTGGGAAAAAGTTGAAGCAATGACGGAGGAGGACATTAATAAAGCCGCCGAAGCAGATTCGGACTGTCTCCCCCTATCTCAAAAAGAATTAAATGAGTTTCGCCGTATATCAATACAAGTGCCTATCTTGTAGTGCGATTGCCGATTTTGTAGGTTGGGTTGAGGTGACGAAACCCAACATTTCCACACAAACAATATGCCCTTCCAAATTTAATTAACATCATTATCTTTTAATTTGTTGGGTTGCATTCCTTAACCCAACCTACCGAATTTTTGAAAAATTTGAGCTGATCTTGTAGGTTGAGATGACGAAACCCAACATTGCCTTTATTTCTTACCTTAACTTGTTGGGTTTCACTTTGTTTAACCCAACCTACATTTTATTCCATACCAATATTACTATCAAAGAGCAGCCTTTCTGAAGCCCCCCACAAACGATGAAAACTGGAATATTGCCAATCTTTCGGAGCATTTACTAATCCATGATGCACGGGATTATAATGAATGTATTCGATATGATTAACAAAATCTCGATCGCCGTAGGCGCGCCCTTGGCGACCATCTCGAATTTGATGCTCCCAAAATCGGCGTTGCCAAATAGCCTTTTCTTTTTTATGTTGTCGAGATGTTGAAATTTTACCCTGATATTGAGGATGACATTGACGGCTAAAATAACTTTTAATTAATCGCCAACGAGTTGAAAAATCTGCATCTGTTTCAGGCAATGTCCAAAGAGCATGAATGTGATCTGGTAAAATGACAATAGCATCAATCTTAAAATGATGTTGTCGCATGACATATTTAAAAGCATTTCGTAGTAAATCCACATTTTCAGGTTCACACAAAATTTTGTGGCGATTGTATGTCACAACTGTAAAAAAATAAGTGGCTCGTGGTGTTTTTGCTCTACGGTATTGCATCAAGTTAGAATAACATTTATTGGACTGATGTTTACTCGACTGGCATTGGGTTGAGGCACGAAACCCAACCTACCAAACTGTAACCTTTATTCTGTATGCTTTTTAGCGAATAAGGTAAGCATAACATTGCTGAGAGGGCGATCGCTGATTGGCTCGCTCAAACCCTAATCAATTCGTTAACCTCAAAATGGTCTTTTTGTACTAATAAATATTCGAGTAGAACGCTCAATCCGTTTGCTAGAGTGCATTTGAGACAATTTATCAAATTTTCGGTTTGAGAAATGAGCGCACCGTGAGTTCAATGATTTTAGCTGATGTTATTGGTGATTTGGCCATGCCCACAAGGGATCGCCTTAATCATCCCTAACCCATCCTACGCCATCAGCGATCGCATTACCACTTCATAAAGGGTGGTGGACTGAAGGGATGTTTTGCAAACCACTCGCGTGCGCCTTTTATGAGAAAGCGGTGAAATCCCTTATTTGGAATGGCCTTTTTGACCTCGCTCACATAGGCGGGAGGAATGCCGAACTTAAAGAAACCAAGGGAGAAATCAACTAAATCGCCCCTTCTGAAGAGTTCCACCAGCGGATAGCGGTCTGTCTTGTAGGTGCGAACCTTGTGGTGCATCTCGACCATTAGTCCAATTTCCTCAGACCATTCCTGTTGCCCGGTTTCGGATAAGTACCTCTTTACTTCAGACACCGAAGGTGGGATGTAGTCCGCGGTATGAGCCGACCAAAGACCTAGATCGTGAAAGCAGGCGGCGATCGCCAACTTGGTCTTTTCTTCTTCGGTGCAGGAATGCAAGGCCAAACAGAAATTGAACATTCGATAGACATGACCCCTGTAACCCAAGTAGTCATCACCGATTCGGTCTTTCCATGCAGCGAGAATTTCTTCTATGAGATCGTTCTTGGTCTCTATGTCCATGGACGCTCCTAGTTCGTAGATTATCTATTTATTGGCATTCTAACCCATTGGAAAAAGCTCCGAATAGATCAAGCCAAAGTCAGGTGCGTTACTTAACGGGCCTTTTTGCTTTTAATCATGATGAATTTGTAATTATTATGCGTTACGCTAACACATCCTACCGTGCTACTATTCTGGTCAGTTATTCTTTACAGCAACCAAACGCGATCGCAGATTCAGATGGATCAACAGTTTCCCAGTGTCGGTAGTCAGACTAAGGGGCTTTTGGTTAATGCTGATGGTTCTGTGGATATCTATTTCGGTCCGAAACCGCCTGCTGGCAAGGAGAATAATTGGGTACAGACGATTCCGGGCACGGGTTGGAATACGATTCTTCGGCTTTATGGCCCGCTTGAGCCTTGGTTTGACAAGACTTGGCGACCAGGGGAGATCGAGTTATTGAAATAGCCCTATCCAGAATATTTTTTAATAGTGCGATCGCCGATATATAGTTTTGTTTGAAATTTCTATACGCGATCGCACTCCTAGAAAGCAGTTTTTTAAGTATGCGATCGCATTAATCCGATTTGGCTTATCGAAAATTTGGGTTAAAACCCCGTCCTTTGAGGACGGCTTTAAGCTACAATGGAAAAAACGATAACCAAGCTAAAAACTGAACCTTGACAACAGATAGTAGGGGGTTTCGTTCAGAAAAGACTTCAAATTCGGCCTTGAACGAGTAAAACTTTCTAGGAAATAAGGTTGAACATGAGA
>NZ_SFBY01000033.1:0-15008 GCF_007095505.1 Microcystis sp. M_QC_C_20170808_M3Col | reverse complement strand
CGTTAAAAAGCCTGAATCAATTTTATAACCAACGTCGAGCTAAGTTACAATCTCTGTTAAAAGGTAATCGTCAAAGTTCCCAGAGGATTCGCCGTTTAACTCGATGTCGAAATCAGAAAGTAGATGATTATCTTCATCAGGCTAGTCGTTATTTAGTCAATCTCTTAGTTGACCAAGAGATCACAACTTTAGTAATTGGGAAAAATGACGGTTGGAAACAAGAGGTAAACTTAGGGAAAGTCAATAATCAAAAGTTTGTGACCATCCCTCATGCTCGATTAATTGAGATGATTAGTTATAAATGTCAATTAGAAGGAATCAAAGTGATTATTCAAGAGGAATCCTATACCTCCGTTGCTAATTTTTTGAATTTAGACCCCCTACCAGTGTATGGACAAACAACTGAAAAGCCAGTGTTTTCAGGAAAAAATGGGATAGAGAGGTGCGTAGTTCACCCAAGGAGAATTAATCTCTCGAAGTAAAAGTGAAGGGAATTTCTGAAATGGAATTCAGTCTGTCTATATTTGACTATACTTTTACTAACTATCAATGCCAACCTTGCACCCATCCAAAAGTTAGTTTGGCTCTAAGTTTTAAAAATCCCTTATTAGTCGGGGAAATTCCCGACTCTCTCCACAAAGATTTGATATTTGATCGCTGTCATCTGGCTATTCATTATCCTCTTTTGGTTAGCCCAAATTCAGGGATCGATCGATGCCCGTCACGATCTTGAAAATGGCTCTACCCTTAACTGTATCTAGAGTAGAGTGATTCCGTATTTCTCTCCAGCCAGATAGTTGTACTATACTACTAAATAGCACAAAAGTCTAGGGATTCTGTTAAGTCCCATTAATCGGGCGGCGTGGCAGCATCGAAGCTTACTGCTATAATTACTTACGGACAAAGATAATAAACAAAATTTATGGGCGACTTTTTTGATAACGTGAGCCGTTACCCCCGCTATCTGATTAGCTTTAGTTTAGGGATTTTCTTCGCCTTTTTCGGCTGGTTAGCCCCTTTATTAAAAAATCCCCTCACAGCGATCGCACTTGTGGGCTTTCTAGGGGGAACTTTCGCCTTTCTTTATTTCACCCTCAAAGCCATGCTCGGATTAGCTTGATACAATGGTAAGGGTTTCGCTGTTTTTAGGGGACGAAAATTATGGCTAACGATCGTCGAGTATCTCGCGTGTCCTCGCTAATTAAGCGCGAGGTCAGCCAAATGTTATTAATGGAAATTAAAGATGATCGCGTCGGTGCCGGTATGGTTAGCGTTACCGATGTGGATCTATCCCACGACCTGCAACACGCTAAAATTTTTGTGTCTATCTACGGCAACGAAGATGCAAAGGCCGAAACTATGGCCGGTTTAAAAGCTTCTGCGGGATTCGTCCGGCGCGAACTCGGTCAACGCATCCGTCTCAGACGTACCCCCGAAGTGGTCTTCCTCGAAGATTCTTCCCTCGCACGCGGCGATCGAATGTTACACCTTCTTGATCATATTAAAAGCGATCGACCCCCAGAAGATGACGATTCCGATATCAGTGAACAGGATAACTAAATTTAGACAAAACTGGGAACTTAAAACTTAAACCTGATAACTGATAACTCTCCAGAAAACCTTTGATGTGCTTAGTTTCTAACCTTCTTTTTAGGTAGGAGAATTGCCAGATTCTGCCTTTTGCCTCTTGCATGAGTGCCTCTTGCCTTCAGAAGCTGATAACTGATAACTGATAACTGATAACTGAATAGTGAGCGATCGCATTTTATCCCTAAAAGAACGTATTGGTCAGATGATAGTAGTCCGCGCTTCCGGCTATCTCTTTGACCAACAAATCCGCTATCCTGTCTGGGAACCTGTCAACGCCACCCTGAAACATTGGTTAGAAACCCTCCACCTCGGTGGGGTGATTCTCTTAGGAGGCAGCGCCGCCGAAATCGCTTTCCGCACTCAACAATTACAAAGTTGGTCTGGGGATAATCCTCTCCTCATCGCCGCCGATATCGAGGAGGGAGTCGGCCAAAGGTTTTCCGGCGCCACTTGGTTTCCCCCCCCGATGGCTTTAGGAAAAATAGCCGAAAAAAGCTTGACAAAAGCCACAGAATATGCTAGGGAAATGGGAGCAATTACCGCTAAGGAAGCCCTAGCGATCGGGATTAACTGGATTTTAGCCCCAATTGTCGATGTGAACAATAATCCCGACAATCCGGTTATCAATATTCGTTCCTTCGCTGAAACTCCTGAAATCGTCGCTAATCTAGCTCAAGCTTTTATTTTAGGGGCGGATTCCTATCCAGTTTTGACCACGGCCAAACATTTTCCGGGCCACGGTGACACCAGCAATGACTCCCATCTCGATCTTCCCATCATCAACCACGATCATCATCGCCTAGAAGCGATCGAATTGCCGCCCTTTCAAGCAGCAATCGAGTCAGGGGTTGATAGTATTATGTCAGGCCATCTGTTAATTCCCGCTTGGGATGCCGAATTTCCCGCCACTCTTTCCTCGAAAATTCTCGGGGAAAAACTGCGCCAAAATCTCGGTTTTCAGGGTTTAATCGTCACCGATGCCCTGATTATGGGGGGAGTGACTAAAATTGCCAGTGCTGCCGCCATAGCAGTGAGGGCGGTACAGGCGGGGGCCGATATACTATTAATGCCTCCCGATCCGATCGAAGCGATCGAAGCGGTGTATAGTGCCGTGCAAGCGGGTACAATTAGCGAAGCGAGAATTAATGATTCTTGGCAACGTATTCAACGAGCAAAAGAGAAATTAGGGCAAAGACAGCCCTCCTTAGAATCCTTAAGCAGTTTAGCGGCACCGCAAGCTCTAGAGATTGTCAGCGATATTTTAAAAGATTCCCAAACAGTTAGCTCTAATTTACCGATTCAAGCCACTCAAGGCCGCAATTTAATCATTATCGATGATTTACTCCACTGTGACTTTCTCGATCGCTCTTGTCCGGCGGTGACAATTCCCCGACAATGGGGTTATCAAACGCAAATTATCGACCGTAGCACCTTTAATCAGTCCCTCGTCTCCCCAGAAACGACTCTCCTACAAGTATTTATCCGTGGTAATCCTTTTCGGGGTAGTGCCGGATTAAGGGAGGAAACGAAAGCTATCTATCAAGCTTTGCTGAAAACCGGACAGATTCAAGCATTGATTGTTTATGGTAGTCCCTACGTTTTCCAGTGGTTTCGTCAACAAAGCGGAGAAATTCCCTATCTTTTCAGCTATGGACAACAAGCAAGCGCTCAAAAAATTGCCCTAGAAACTGTTTTTGAGTGGCCCACTAGCGGCGAAAATCGGACAGATACTTTCCTTTAAGGGCAAAAATCGTCTAGTAACCATCGGGCAATGCGATCGGAGGCACCGGCTGACCCCATTCTCTGACGACCATTAAAGGCGATTTCTTGCCACTGTGGGGGATTTTGTAATAAATATTCTAACTTGTCTGCCACTGACTCGGCACTATCGCTTAAGAGAATTGAACAGCCTAATAAACGCTGTTGCAGTTTGGCAAAATGGGGAGTAAACTGTGGTCCGTCCCCCGCAATCGTGATCGCCGGTTTACCCAAACCGACGAACTGTTCCGTGGCAGTTCCCGCCATGGCGATCGCTAGATGGCAACGGCCTAAATATTCGGCGTAATCCGTTTGAGAAATAGTTATAAATACTTCTTGACAAATAAACTTATTTGTGCTATGTTCTCGCCAACCCCGGGAAATTAAAGCAGCCGTAAAAGATTCTAGGGGGAGAGAAGGAGCGATCGCCGCCAAAAATTCCAGCTGATAATCGGGAAAACGTCCGATAATGGCGGCCACAGCCTCGATAATTTTCTGCCAATTGTGGAGAGATTCGGGAAAGCGCGAACCGGGTAGCAGCAGAATATTTAGGCAATCTTGGGGAAAATCGCCCGTTATCGAGGGTAAAAGGTCATCCATCATCGGATTACCCCCATCGACAACGGGAATTGACCACTGTTGTAAAATTTTGCTAGTTAAACTATCCCGGGGAAAAACCCCCCGACAGCGAGGATGAGCTATTAACCAGCGTTCCCAGGGATAATAGTAGGAACCCCAGAGGCGATCGATCATCGAGCTACTATCTAACCATCCCTGCTCATCCCGGAGATAGTATTCCGATTTAGCCGTTCCCACAAAAGCATAATCTGTCTCGCTCAACCAAGCAAGGGCAAGGGGTAAGATATCTCCCACCGCGACAATTTTTCCCCCTTCTTGGCCCCAATTTCTGACCAGACGGTATTGACGGGAGGTTAATCCTAATAATCCCTCCCGTAGATCTCGCCATAATTGTTTGGCATCCCTGGTGATAAAACCCCCAGAGGGCATTTTTTGACCTCGATCGAGCAGGGGAATCCCCAGACGAATATAAGCATAACCGTTACCCACTAGGGGTAAAGCAGTAATACCGGGACAGTGGGGAGATGATTGCAGTCTTTTAATAATCCGGATCGCGATCTCATCTTCACCGTGGCCATTACTCAAAAATAATAATTTCACTGTTCCCCTTAACTTCTGGCTTAAAGTCCTAAACTTCGGTTGTTTTATTCCCCTCGACCCTAGACAATGCTCATGGTTAGGGAACAATCAATTTTATAAAAGCAGTTAACCAACTCCCATTTAGTCTAATCTACCAGAAGGTTTCGCCGATCGCCTATCTCTGCCCTGATAGCGACCATTTGACCAAAGGTTAAGACTAAGAGATAAGAGATTAGTTTAACTGCTTCTATTTTTCTCGATCAAAAAGACCAAATTTCGCCCCCCAGAGCCAAGGGTGTCAGAAAGCTGCTCTGATCGCTATATTAAAATCAGTGATTAATTGGCATCCTAGCGGAAAAAATGATTATCGACTTACCCGATCGAGAAGCTACTGTCAATTTAGGCGAAAAACTGGGGCAAACCTTGGCCTCTGGCAGTGTAATTTTATTAAAAGGCGATTTGGGAGCGGGAAAAACCACCTTAGTACAGGGAATTGGCTTAGGATTGGGCATTCAAGAGCCTATAGCTAGTCCTACCTTCACCCTCGTTAACGAATATAACGAAGGCCGCCTTCCTTTGTATCATTTGGATTTGTATCGTTTGCAGGGTCAAGATATCGAGGCGCTGTACCTAGAAAATTATTGGCAGGGAATCGAGGTAGATTTAGGGATAGTGGCGATCGAATGGTCAGAACGTTTAACTTTTTTGCCAGACAATTATCTAGAGATTACTTTACTCGATCGAGGCGAGCAAGGACGACGAGCGCTGCTCAATTTTGTCGGTGGGGACGAAAAAAATAGCGACCCCACAGGAATCGCTATCAGCACTTGACTCTTTAAGCAATCAAACTTTAGCGGTAACTTTCCAGTTATTCTCTAATTCGTCTTTCTTCTAAAGTTTCTTCAAAGAAACTATTGTAGAGGAAACCCGCAGCCAAGGCCCCAACAATAGGAGCAATCCAGAATAACCATAATTGACCAACGAGAGCCATATTACCGCATAAAAGAGCAACACCGGTACTACGAGCCGGGTTAACGGAGGTATTGGTCACGGGAATGCTAATTAAGTGAATTAAGGTCAATCCTAAACCAATAGCGATGGGAGCAAAACCGGCCGGAGCGCGTCGATCGGTAGAGCCTAAAATGATGATTAAGAACATGAAGGTCAAGACCACTTCCGTGACCAAAGCGGCGATTAAACTGTAACCACCGGGAGAATGTTCTCCGAAACCATTGGTGGCCAGAGGGTTACTGCCTCCCAGAGCGAAACTGGGTTGACCACTGGCAATAATGTAGATAATTACTGCCGCTAAAATCGCCCCTAAAACTTGAGCGATGATGTAGGGAAGTAGTTCCGAACCGGGGAAGCGTTTACCTGCCCAGAGACCGAAGGAAACGGCCGGATTAAAATGTCCCCCCGAAATATGCCCTAAAGCGTAGGCAAGGGTAAGAACCGTTAAACCGAAGGCAAGGGAGACACCCACAAAAGAAATCCCCAGATGGATATTAAAATCAGCACCATCTACGACACTCTTGGCTTTACCCACAAATACTGCCGCTAAAACGGCACTACCGCAACCACCGAGAACCAGCCAAAACGTCCCGATGAACTCTGCTAGATACTTTTTCATCTCTAATATCAAGGTTGAAACATTTTACTTTCAAGTTATTTCCCATCAAACCGGATTAAACTGTTATGAGATATTAAAAAATAGTTATTTTTTTATCTTCAATTTAGCAGTCTTCACGGGAAACCTATCAGCTTTTTAGAGGTATAATACTAAAAAAAACAGGAATTTCTGCTAATTTCACACTTTCTTTAGATTTATCTTCTATCTTGATGTCTGAGGGGTTTTGGCAGTGGTTGACCCTTTCCGCTCCTAGTTAATCGTGGAGAGAAAAAAGAAGCGATCGAGTGCTAATTATGAGATGATCGATGCAGGAAGAAAAGGCGATATTTAATATCAACAATAATTAATGTTAGACTGGGGAGTAAAATCGTCCGAGATTTAGGAGTTTTAGCGGCGGCAATTGCCCAAAAAGAGCGGGGAAGTTTGATCGAGCCACACACTCTAACCTAGATAGGTTATACTAAAATTGTACGCACATCGCAGTCATCTCGTTACAGCGTTAAGTATTACCCATGATTTTACCACCTGTTAATCCTCTTCCTGAAAATTTACCTTTAAATGACAGCAATTGGTCGTGGGAAAATTTTGAAGCCTTTTGCCACGATCTAATTTCTCAATTCGGTACAACTAAGAACGCAAATCGCTATGGAAGAAAGGGCGATTTTCAAAGAGGTATTGATATTATCGCGGAGCAGACGGATCGTACTTGTTGGGTTTTTCAGTGTAAACGATATAAAACATTCACCGCAGCTGAGGTAAGAACAGCTATTGAAAAGGCTACCTACAAAGCGGATAGATACATATTGTTATTAAGCTGTGAGGCTAGTTCTACTGTTATAGACGAAATAACAAAACATCCTAATTGGGAATGCTGGGATCTACGGAATATTTCTAGCAAAGTTAGATACTTAAAATCAGATATTTCCCGCAATTTGGTAACAACCCATTTTGGAAAATATTGGTGCAATCACTTTTTAAGTTTATCAGGACTAGAAACCTTTGTTTCGTCAAAAACATTTTTTCAAACCTTATTAGATTACAAGCGTTTATTTCATCATTGTTGGTCATTTGTTGGTAGTAAATCAATCCTCGAAGAATTACATCGATTTATAGATTCTGATAATCAAAAAATCGCTATTTTTACAGGTATTGGCGGAAGTGGCAAGTCAAAACTGCTTTATCACTTTGCGAAAGAATTCGAGCAACATCACCCCGACTGGGAGCTACGATTTGTGATGAACGAATCAATCACAGTGGAGAGCCTTGATGAATTACTAACCCAGCCTAATTGCGCTATTGTTATCGATGACGCTCATCGAAAAGAGGGTTTATCTAATTTGTTTAATTATATTAAACAGCGATCTCAAAATCAGAAATTCAAATTAATTTTTTCCTCTAGACCTCAAGGATTATCTTTTATAGAATCAAGCTTAACAGGTTCTGATTTTGACCAAAACGACATTACAAAGCTAGGTAATCTAGAGCCTTTAAATTATGACGAAATCAAAGAATTAGCCCAACAATCTTTAGGAAACAAATACGAAGATCACGCACGACTATTAGCCCAAATAACTCAAGATTGTCCTTTAATAACAGTTATTGCTGGTCAGTTAGTCGCTCAAGATAAAATTCATCCAAGTTTACTAGAACAAAATGATAAATTTCGTGAGTCTGTTCTGAATAAATTTCAGCAAGAGATACTAGGAAAAATAAGCGATCACATCCCTTCAGATAAATGTCAACAGATATTACAGTTGATTTCTGCTATGGCTCCTATTCCACAAGAAAATAGTGAGTTTTATCAAATAGCCTCTCAATATCTTGACATCAAAGTATCTCAACTAAAGCGGTATATTGGTATTTTGTTGGAAAATACGGGGATTCTGTTACGAACACGAAACAAAATACGAATTACACCAGATATATTATCAGATCATATTCTAGCTACGGCTTGTTGGCAGGGCTTTTCCACGAGCTATATACAAGAAATTTTTAAGTTATGTGAATCGCATTCTGAAATATTTTATAACTTTTTAGTCAACGTTTCTGGGCTAGATTGGCGTATTCGTCAAGTCAACCAATTGGAAACCAAGTTACTTGACGAAGTTTGGAATACCATCGAACAACAATACCAACAATTGTCTAATCGGGAGAAATATTATTTTCTAGACAATTTAAACAAGGTTGCTTACTATCAGCCTAAACGGGTTCGTACGTTAATTAAATTTGCGCTCAATAATAAAGAAGATGCTGAGGAAGTTAATAGTTTACGTCTAACAAAAATTCCGACCCTTCTTCGGATGGTGGGTTATACAATTTACTATCTGCCTTACTGTTGCGATCTACTTTGGGAAATTGGTAAACAAGATAATCGAGCTTTAAATCCATATCCCGATCATGCTCTACGAATTTTGCAAGACTTGGCGAAATATGAAAAATACAAAGGACTAGAAACACAACAAATTATTATTGATGCGGTATCTCGATGGCTGACCAGAATCGATAATGATAATTACTATTTTTTAGCCTTAAATATTTTGGATGAAATTTTTAAAAAAGAGTTTGAATATCAATATACAGAGAACCGAACAATTCAGATTCAAATCCATCCTCTCAATCCTGAATTTGCACCCACGATTCGTAGCCAAGCACTAAAATTAATCGAAAAATGTTTAAGTTTAGATATAAAAATAATTATTAGAGCCTTACAAAGTTTGGAAAATGCACTTAGAGAACCTCAAACTATTAGCGGGAATAGAAACGAAGAACGTTGCGAAAAATGGGTATCCGAGCAGTTAACTATTTTAAAAATAATCGAGGAATTAGTTAATTTTAACCACGAGCCGATTATACATTTAAAAGTGGTTAATATACTAGATTGGTACATACATCGGGGCTATTCACAACAAGTCAGAGAAAAAGCCTTATATATTACCCAATGTATTCCCGATACGGATGATCTGCGATTGGTGGGTTTCATGATCAACCATGAAGCTTTAGATTGGTTGATCAATAATAAAGGTCAATTTGATTTCTTCAATCCTGATTGGTATAGCCAAATATGTAAGAGAGTAAAAGCGATAGCAGAAGAATATTGCCAAGAAATATTTTTACAAAAATACAAATCGTCTCAAGCTATTATACAAAAAATTAATCAGAAATGCTTGGAGATAGAGAATGCAGGTCAATGCACGGATACTTTTTATTTGAAATATCCTTTTTTAGATTGTTTAGTTCCAAAAATTGAAAGACAAACACTGGTTGAAATCTGTGAAGCAACCTTAGAGAATCCTAGTTCTCCAATAGCGAATTACTTTGGTTTTTTCTGTAGTCACCTTAGACGGAATGATTTAGATACTGCCATTCATCTAATTCAACTCGCTATCGATAATGGTTCGGTTCCGATTCTTTTATCGATTGCTACAAGCTACTATTTCTGGTCTGAGAGTTTACGAGACAAAGATATTTCCCTACTATCAAGTCTATTATCTAGCGATAACCTTGATATCAAAGGTTATACTATCAATTCTATCGGTAGAATAGCCAGTGAAAAACCGAATTTAATGAAACCACTTATTTTGAATGTTGATATTGGAAATAATCTCGAACTGGCTAAACACTTATGTGGTAAAATCGGAACTACTTACGGTCTCTCTTCAGATTATTTGTCTAATAATGAAGTTGAATTACTATTGAAGAAGCTTGTAACAATTCCAGAAATCAGTGATCATGAAATTGAAAATTTTTTAGCCATCGCGTTTAAACATAATCCTCTCGCCGTTATTCAGTTTCTTCTCGATCGTATTCGCTATCGGAAAGTTAATGAGCTTCCTAGTTATAATTATACTCCGATCCCCTATCAAGATGCTTATAAATTTTTTGTATCCCTCCCAGAGCCAGAGGTATATTCTGATATACTTCGACAAGTAAGGGATAAAATATTTGATGGAGAAGGCGAGCGTTATTTTATACCAATTTTATTTCACGCTCTCTCAATGGTTAAAAACGGTGAATCTAGCAAACCCTATTACTATGAAGATGAAAATTTGACGTTTTCTTCAACAAGCTTAGAAATTCTGGAGGAATGGATTAATTCAGAAGATGCGGAAAAAATTAAAGAAGCCAGTTATTTGCTTTCAAAAGCTCCCCGTTCATTAATTCTCGAACAAGTAGATTTTATATCCAATCTAGCTTCTAGAGCGGATGAAATTAGTCAGGATTGCTTTCTATCCGTACTACAAAACTTACCCGGAGTATCCTGGACTGGTGCGATATGGGTAACTCCGCAACAACCGATTCCCGAACTAATTCAGTTTAAAGATGAGTGTTTAAAAATTGCCGAGACATTTCCTCCGCTTTCCGCTAGTCGTCGATGTTACGAGGAACTAGCTAAAGTTTTCCAGAAAACAAACGATGATTTTTCCAATCTTGATATCGATGAATGAGTAGAAAACACGCCGCAGTAATAATACTAAATCCTGTTTAAAGGGGATAGGAAAGTGGAGCGGGGAGCAGGGAGCGGGTTTTTAAAGTTCGATTAGGAGTTAATCATGCTATTAAAAGCGGATTTGGTATTAATCGTGGAGAGAAAAAAGAAGCGATCGAGTGCTAATTATGAGATGATCGATGCAGGAAGAAAAGGCGATATTTAATATCAACAATAATTAATGTTAGACTGGGGAGTAATCCACGGCTCATCACCAAAGTACAAACCATGACTACTACTACTGATATAGGCACAATTGAGCAGGGCTTATCTCATAGGGGAATTATTTTAGCTCCACAACAACGATATGAAATCGGTGACTTGATGCGCGGAGTATTAAAGTTGATTAACACCAAGTCACCAGAAGAAATGCAGGGGCAACTAGAATTTCTGAGCAACTAGATTTCTTAAGGTAGTGAGCGGTCTATTCTTAATTCTCCTGACTCCTGACTCCTGACTCCTGACTACTGGCTACTGACTCCTAACCCTAACAACAATTTTTGATTTTTACCAGAGGTCTATTTATTCAGCCAGCCCTACATAACTTTTTATACTAAATCCGGTTATTAAAGACTGATTATCTATTGCCCCTTTTGCCTATTGCCTATTGCCTATTGCCTATTGCCTGTCCTCATAAGTAGCCTATACTCAACGGATTTAGTATTACTTTCTCTCAGATTAACTCCTCTTAGTTCAACCTGCTAAAAATAATAGTCAGGTATTTTTGTCTGTTATAATTTATACAAAATAACCTGCGATTACCCTGCTTATTCTCGTCGGCGAATGGTAAATTTACTGACTGTTATACTGATACTAAATCCTATTTAAAAGCGATAGGAGACTGGGGAACGACGGAACAGCAGCCGGTCGTCGAGAGATGATGTCAAATCCCGTCATACTTTATCTTTATTGCTGACCGGCTGCCTAGACAAATCAGAAAGTAAAAGTCGTGCGGATAGTACCGATAACTAAGGTAGAATTGTTGTTATTCGAGTTAGGAGAAGTAATCACGATTACCCCTGGAGTAAGGGCAATATTATCGGTGAGTTTCCACTCATAAAATCCTTCGATATGAAAGGAAGTATCCGGATCATTAGTGGCACTACCATCATTTAATCTAATGCTAGAATTAGATACCCAAGGCTGCATACCAACAATAATACCCGCCGTATTTCCTTCTTTAAATAAATCAGGAAAAGCCAAAGTTACCGCCCAATTCCAGATATCTAAATCCCCGCGTTCTATTTGTCCATTTAAAGTGCTAAGGGTGATAGCTTTTGTGTAACCCCCCCAACCACCGAGAACAAAACCATCGACAATTCGCCAACTAAATTGTAAACCCAAACTATTATTAATGGTCGGGACAGCCTCCCCGAATAGTTCTTCGGTGAAAAATCGGAAATTCGAGCGCTGACTTCCCGTCCCCGTGTCTAATTGGTTATAACCATGAAAGTAGGATAAAGCAATGCCAAAATTCTCGTTTGGAACATAACCCACCTGCCCTAGGGCAGTATAGGAACCGTTAAATAAGCCCGCTCCTGGGTTAGGATCGTTAGCATCCCCGGCAAGATAACCAGCGCTGAACTGGAAAGCCCCATAATTACCCTGTAAACCGAGTCCAGTTTGTCCGGGGGCAAAATAAAGGGGATTGCGGGTGCCAAAATCGGAAAGCGCCCCACTAGCACCATCTCCATCCAAAAAGTTGAGGGTATTGGTAAAGTCATCTTTAGCACCTCCCGTCGCTTCTAACCAGAGGTAGATATTTTCCGTTACGGGGAAACTGTAGTTTAAAACTTCTAGCAATAAATCATTGCCGTCGGGTTGGGTAAAGGCTAAGGTACTTTCAAAAGTTCCCGTAGTATCGGCTAAATCGGCAATATTTCCCGTTGCTAAACGGGTATAGAGTAAATCTTTGCCTGTGAAGCTAGTATTTAATTCTAAACGGGCCCGATAACCAAAAGCTGGTACTTGGGGAATCCCTTCACCACCGTTTTTTTCTCCTGTGGCTACCCCATATAATGCCATTACCACTTCCCCGGTTAATTTAGTGGTGGTGGAAAATTGATTATTTTCCAGAAAAGCGACTCGATTTTCTAAGTTATTAACCCTAGCCCCTAAGGCCGCTAATTCTGTCTCGAATTCGCTGACTAATCGCTTGATTCTGTCTAGATCTTCTTTTAATACCGCTACTCCTTCTTGAATCAATCTTTCTAGGGTATTTAAGCAGGAATTCAACCCGGCGGCAAATTCCCAACGAGTTAAAGCGCGTTCACCGCGAAAAGTACGGTCAGGATAACCTACTATACAACCATACCTCTCCACGAGACTTCTTAATGCCTCAAAAGCCCAGGCGGTGGGAGAAACATCCCGCAATTGATTCACCGTCGTCACCTGTGCCATGGGGTTACTAGAGAGGTTTTCGAGACTATTAGCCAGTACTGGACTGGAAAACCCCAGTAATATCGCTGCTGTTAGGAAATTTTGCTTGATTTTCATTGCTGTCTCTCACACCTATAAGAATGATTATTGTTCTCAGTATAATCAGGTTAGCAAACTTTTTTCAGTCTGGCACTGTTGCCAATATTTGTCAAATGTTACTTCAGATAAAATCTGAATTGCCTAGTTTTTATTGGTTTAAATAGATATTAAATGATAATAAAAGCAACAAATAAATAATTTTATTGTTCCTAAAAACAAGATAGAGACGCTGCTGACAGCATCTCTAAATGATTATTTTTGGTTCAATTGAGGATAAAAAACGAGGTGACTAGCGCAATTCAGCGTTAAACTCGTTAAAAGAGCGTCTTTTTAACTCTAGCGATTGCGATCGAGGCAAAAGCTCAAAAACCTTTCTTAAGACATCATCCACATCTTCATATTTAACATTGCCCAAACCATCATAAACCACTTTACCTTGTTGGTCTAAAACCACCGTTTGGGGAACCCCACCGCGATAATAGTAACCCGGCTCATCGGGACGATAGGAAGACTTTAAGGGGATAGAATCGACAGTAACGGGGATAATACTGGCGGCGCGACCGTAAAACTCTTGAAAACGGGAGACAATCGCCGCAAATTGCTTACAATCACTACTATCATCCAGATAATAGACAATAATAGCCGGAATTTTCCGTTGAAAAGTTTCCGCTAAATTTAAACGCGGCGGTACGAGGGAACCATTACCCGCATAGACCACAAAAATATTACCATCGAGGCGATCATCATCGATCCCCGCATAGGCGCTAGGGGTTAGCCAAGGAGACAAACTCGTCAGAGCAACAATAAGAAAGACAAGACAGATCTGAAGACGCGGCCGATAACGAGATTTCATGATCAACAGGGTTAAAATATTAAGACAATTTTTAGTTTAAAAAATCTTGTGACCTTCGAGCGCGATAATTCCCAAACCACCTCGCGAGTCATTGCCGCTAACTCGCGCTTTGCCAATACTTATTATGCCATTCTAGGGCTACATCCGAGTGCCTCGGTGATCGAAGTGAGACGCGCCTATCGGGAACTAAGCAAAAGATACCATCCCGATACTACCGAACTCAGCCCCGAAGTGGCAACGGTTAAATTCCAGCGTCTTAACGAAGCTTATGCCACCCTGAGTAATCCCGATCGCCGTTCCCTGTATGATTTACAGATAGGTTACTCGCACTGGAATGTCATCCAAACTATCCCCGATAGCGATGAACCCATAGCTAATCGTAGCGCCTATCTCGATCCTACCGATCGCCCCCTATCTTCGGGAGAAATTTTTGCTTTGTTTATCTTGGGACTCACCCTGCTGGGCTGCTTGTTACTAGCGGTGATTATTGCTATGCTTCGAGGAGAGAATGCCGTCACTGTAGCCCAATTATTTTTGATTTAGATGCGATGAAGATTCCCACTGCCGATACTCCCCTCTATAATCATCCCTTACCGGCGATCGAAGCATGGCTAGTTAAATTAGGTTGTCGGAAAAATACCGAGAATATCCACTGTTGGATCGTCGAAAAACCAACATGGAAAGCGGAAATCTGCCTCGATATCGAAGAAATAACCGTTCGTTACTTTCGGGCAGCAAATGACGGCAGTGACATCAATCGCGCTTTTAAATACTCCCTTAGTCGCCAAGATATCGAATCGGCGGTTTTTTCCGGTCCCTAATCATCGAAAATTTGGGTCTGAAACCCCGTCGTTCTACGACGGCTTTACCGTTAAATACTAGCGCATTTACACGATATATGCCAGAATGTGAGGTATGGAAAAAGCCTATTCTTACCGATTTTACCCCACACCAGAACAAGAGTCGCTATTGCGACGCACCTTGGGCTGTGTAAGATTAGTTGACAATAAAGCTCTCCATCTCAGAACACAAGCATGGTACGAAAAGCAAGAAAG
>NZ_SFBY01000329.1:0-6400 GCF_007095505.1 Microcystis sp. M_QC_C_20170808_M3Col | reverse complement strand
TTTTACGCAGGGGGTACTTAGATAAAATCAGTATAGCACAATAAAAGTTAAGTTAACAAGCTATAGTTTAAAAAGCCGTCCTAAAAGGACGGGGCTTTAACCCAAAATTTCGGTAAAATCCACCCGCTGATATAAATCTGTCAGGGATATTTGAAAATCTAGAGAAAACAAAGTTAAAATCGCTTCTTGATCGTGATAATCCCGAAATGCCCAATGATCACCTCTTTTATGAAATTGTTCGATATAATAACCATATTGATCGATTAAAATATATTCTTCAAAACTATTAAGAGAGCGATAAAACTTAAACTTATCACCCCGATTATAGTCTTGAGTAGATTTTGATAAAACCTCGATAATCACCTGTGGATTGGTAATCGTATCGGTGCGTCCTCTTTCAAGAATTGGTTCCCCCTTAACGATCATAAGATCGGGATAGGTGTATACATTATAGGTGGGTATGGCCAAGCGTAGATCGGTGATAAATATATCATAGGCTTGATTCTGGATAGTTAAGGGAAATCTTCTGTAAAAATTTCCCGCAATGCGATTATGGTTAGGAGTTCCCCCAGTCATAATAATAATTTCTCCATCTCGATACTCGTGTCTGTCGGTGGCAGTTTCCTCTAGTTGAAAGTATTCTGCGACTGTGTAGCGTTTCTCAGTGGTTGCGACCATATTGCCCCCTTGAAAGCAAAGCTCTGTCTTTATAATAACCTGTTTTCTGAAAAGGTACAATTATCGGTTTTAATCAGGTGCTGACTGCCGTATAAATATCGAGAGACCTTGTTAACAAGGTCTCTCCAAAGTGGGTGGGATTATTGTTGCTAATTTGTTAATCCGGTCGGGATAATTTGAGGATAGCGCCGGTGACTTTCATGCTTTCTTGATAAAGCACGTCCTTGCCCCAACGCTGTAACTGTTTACCTAGCAGAGTTTCTGTTTTTTGGTCTTCCAGATGGGCTACTTGTTCAATGCGGCAAGATTGGGCTCCTCCCGAAGCTTCCATCCGCATACAGCCGGTAGTTCCCGAACAAATTACCGTACAACAATCAGCCTGAAGATTAGTAGAACTGAGTTTAATACTAATCAGATCCCCTTGTACCTCACCCCAATCGGCCACGGGAATACCAGCTAATTCTGCTTCAATTAAACGCTGGTCCTGACCGAGGAAGCTAATCCGATGAATAGCGTAATCTCCCGACCGGTGACTATATCCCACTGGTCGCCATTGTAACCGGCTGGCCATCCAACCGAGGAACATAAAAGCTTGGCAAGGATTGCCCTTTTCATAATCAATAGTGATGCGATCGACTTCCAGAATAGCATCCCGGCGCTCCGGTGGATCAAAAGCCTCGGCGGTTAGTTCTTGCCAAGGGGCGAGACGACTCCAGTTCAGGTCAGCCAATGGTACATCTGTTGCTAGTAAATCCCCCACTTGCAGCAGTTCCGTTTCTGGTTCCCGAAAAGTGCTGGAATCGACGATAATCGTATCACATTGACTGGCCAGACGCTTAAATAGTCCATATTCCGCATCGGGACTGGCTTTCCACCAGAGAAATTTGGGCAAACTGGGAATAGTTAACTCGGAAATAATGCCGCCAATTCGTTCCAAAGCTTCCGCCGTACCGCTTAAAGTGACGTATTCACAGCAAACTAAAGTGTTCTGACTACGTTTGTTGACGGGACAATAGGCAGAAACGGAGGCTTTTACCCCTTCATCGGCCTCGGCGGTGGGACAGAGGGTAATAATGCGACAGGGATTGGAAGCAGCGATCGCATCTGCGACCCCAATCGCATCCAAATCGGCGGCGTATTGACGATGATTAGCCCCGTCCTCGGCGTTTTTTTCCGCTTCCCAGGCTGCCCTTAACCGAGCGACAAATTCATCGCTAGAAAGCCCGGTTACTTCTAGTTCTAGGTCCTTCTGGGCGACTTTGATCGCGGCGTGGGTCCTGGGACCGGCAATACCATCAATCGGGCCGGTGTAATAGCCGAGAAGGGTTAACAATTCCTGTACCGCATCGGGTTCATAGACAATAAAGCTAAAGGTGGTGGCCCGGGTGGCGGCCATACCATCCTCATTATCATTATAGGATTGCCAGATATCGCGCAGTTCCTGCTCGATCACATCGATGGAAACATCTTTCGGTGCTTGCAGGGAGACAATGGGGGGGCTTTGGGTGGTCATGTCAGTTATCAGTTATCAGTTATCAGTTATCAGTTATCAGTTATCAGTTACCAGTTACCAGTTACCAGTTATCAGTTATCAGTTATCAGTTATCAGTTATCAGTTATCAGTTATCAGTTATCAGTTATCAGTTATCAGTTATCAGTTATCAGATGTGAGTTTTTAGTGAATAGTATTAAGCGACAAGCTCGGAGCTGCCTTTTTACTGTTTACTGCTCACTGTTTACTGCTCACTGCTCACTGTTTACTGCTCACTGATTACTGTTTACTGTTTACTGATTACTGTTCACTGTATTAGAGTCGTCGCCAACGACGGCCATCGCGGTTAAGGAGAAATTCCGCTTCTGTGGGTTCCCAAGTACCCGCTTCGTATTGGGGTACGGAGGCAGGATCGGCGGGAGCGTCCCAAGCGGCGAGAGCGGGAGTAACGATGCGCCATGCTTCTTCTACCTCGTCAGAACGGGTAAATAGGGTTTGATCTCCTAGCATAGCGTCTAAAAGTAGGCGATTATAGGCATCAGCGCTGGCAACACCGAAGGAGGAACCATAACTAAAGTCCATTTCTACCGTGCGCGTGCGTAATTCCGACCCCGGCATTTTTGCCTCAAAACGCAGGGCAATACCTTCATTAGGCTGAATTCGCAGACTTAGTACATTTGCATTAGTTTGTTGGGCTGCCGATTGGAAGATTAATAACGGCACATTGCGGAATTGGATGGCAATCTCGGAAACTTTTTTGGGCAGACGTTTACCCGTACGCAGATAGAAGGGGACACCCTGCCAACGCCAGTTATCGACGATTAATTTCATGGCGACGTAGGTGGGAGTGGTGGATTCCGGATTAACCCCCGGTTCTTCCCGATAGCCCGGAATGGGTTTTCCTTTCATCCAACCGGCTTTATACTGGCCGCGGATGGCGGATTTTTCTAGGTTATTGATATCGGCCAGGTGAGTCGCTTGTAGGACTTTGACTTTTTCGCCGCGGATACTATCAGCGTTAATAGCGTTGGGTGCTTCCATCGCCGTTAAGCAGAATAACTGCATCAGGTGATTTTGCACCATATCCCGCAAAGCCCCCGATTTTTCGTAATATCCGGCCCGATCCTCCACTCCCACGGTTTCGGCCACGGTAATCTGGACGTGATCGATAAATTGACGATTCCAGAGGGGTTCAAAGATGGCGTTAGCAAATCGGAACACCAGTAAGTTTTGGACGGTTTCCTTGCCTAAATAGTGGTCAATGCGATAAACTTGGTTCTCCTGACAAACCTCTTGTACGACTCGATTGAGAACTTGGGCAGAACTGAGGTCTTTGCCAAAGGGTTTTTCGATCACTAACCGGTGTTTAATTGGGTCTGTAAGCATTCCGGCCGCCCCAAGGTTTTTAAGGCCGGGGGGAAAGAAATTAGGAGAAACCGCTAGATAAAAGACTCGATTGCCGCGGGTTCCCCGCATTCCGTCTAATTCTTCCAGAAAGACTTTCATTTTGGCGTAACTTTCTGGATCGTCCATGTTGCCGGGGAAATAGTACAAGCCTTGGGCGAAGTCTTGCCAATATTCCTCACTACCAATCCCGTCAGAAAATTCTTCGATGCCTTGGCGCATCTGTTGGCGAAAATAATCATGACTCCACTCTCGGCGCGCTGTACCGACGATGGTTAATTCGGCCGGCAGTCGTCTTTCCCGTTTCAGTTGATAGAGGGCAGGAACCAGTTTTCTTTGGGTTAAGTCTCCCGATGCCCCAAAAATGACTAAAATTAGGGGTTCTGGGGTTCTTTCTTGTCGCAATCCCACTCGGAGAGGATTTTCGAGCAGCTTTACCATAGGATTTTGTCTAGCCGAGGTGCATTATTTCCCAGTTTAGCGATAATACTCGACGGCATACCTAAAGTAAAAATTAACAACCACAATCAGTGATCAGTGATCAGTAATCAGTAATCAGTGACCAGTAAACAGTAATCAGTGATCAGTAAGCAGTGATCAGTAAACAGTAATTATATTAAATCTGGTTATTAAAGACTGATTATTTATTCCTCCTTTTGCATGAGTGCCTAGGCTTTTTTGAAATCAAAAAGTTCGGGGTCTGGGAGTGAGCGGGGGGAAAATTGGGGGACTTTTTCCCTGAAAATTAGGTAATTGACCACCTAAAAATGGATAAAACCCCACACCCCACACCCTACCCCTAGGAAAAACTTTTTCAGCAAACCCTGATTGAGGAGAGGCCGTTATTTTTTGGCGGTTTTAACACAATCGAGGGTACGGACAATGGCGGCTGCTGCGTAGTTACGACGGGCGGGGTCATTTGGTACAAAAGAACTACCCTGTTCGTTCAAGGGAGAGGCCACACCGCAAAATCCCGACATCTGGGTAATTAAACTGGCGGCCCAATGACCGGAAGTATCAGAAAAATTGACAGGGGTTTTAGTTTGGGCTAAATCGGGGGCTTGTTTTTGCTGAGTTTTCAGGTAGGTGGCGGCCTGTTTGAGAATCGCCATCAATTCGGCCCTAGTGATGGGGTCGGTGGGACGGAATTCGCCGTTAGCTTTGCCAGCAACAATACCATTGGCCCGGGCCCATTGGATTTTTTGGGCACTCCAGCGCGTCGCTTCTACGTCGTTAAAACTGCCGCTGCCGGGGGGAATCGCTTCTAGGTTAATTTTGGTGACAGTTCCCATCCCTTCAATAATCATCGAGACGAATTGTTCCCTGGTGACGGGATTTTCGGGGCGGAAGGTGTTATCTTCTTTAAAACCGGCCACTACCCCAAGCGCGATCGCTTTTTCAATCTCAGTTTTATAGATATCGCCGCTAATATCCTGAAAACTGGCCCCGGAAGTGGGGGGAGGAGTGGTTTCGTTGATGGGAGGTCTGCCGCCGGCTGCGAGAACTTCCGCTTCTTTGCCGCTAAAGTAGAAGTGGCCTAAACTTTTGCCTTGGAAAGTACGACGGCTAAATCTCCAACCCGGTTCGAGGATAATTTTCATAAATCCTGTTTGCATTCCTCGGGTTCTTCCCACCAATAATTCCGGTCTGCGAGCATCCCGGGGAGTTCCCACTAAGTATAATTGGCCATTGCGTTCCACAATACGCAGGATGTAATCTAGCCCAAAATCCCGGCCATCGAGACGGATAGAATAACCATTACTATCGGTGGCGCGGCGACAAATGCCGGTAAAGTCAAAGTTGAGGAGCAGCGGGTCGATCATGACGGGATTTGAGCCGCTTTCGCTCCAACACTTCTGTTTTCCCTGGATTTGTTCCAATACTAGCAGGTCAAATTTATTACCTCCGTAGGGACGAGCGATCGCTATTACCTGGGTCTGCTCGATGTCCTGTTCGTCAAAGTTGACCGCTGGTGTGGCAGTTATGCCCAAGGTCATTAGGGCGGTTAGGGCGATCGATAATCTGGCTTTCATAATCTTTAATCTATAAGACGATTTTTGCAGTAAAAATAGACGTGCTAGTCCCAATATTCTAAGACTGAATGCTTCCGGTTGTTGTTCCGGACTGCGCCGGATTGTTGTCTGTCCGCACAAGTTTTCTCTCAATCTTCAATTTCCGAACCTATTTATCCTGGCAATATTCTGATGGAACTGGTGGGTTGATCAATATTAATTCGGTTAGCTGTTGAAACTGGGGAGATTTTGGCGAATTGTTGAAAATTTTAGCCAGCCATTCGAGTCTTAGGCTAAGATGGGGAGAGAGGCTTTTAATTGGCCGCAGCCCTTGACTTCCTCACAGGATTTAAGCCCAATAATTGCCTAAAAAATTGCAGTTAATCGATGGAGGGCTATCAGTGCTGCGGTGAATTATCAGTTATCAGTGGGTAAGTTAACAGTTATCAGTTATAATAGAATGCAGACACACTTATTTTAAGCCAACAATGAAAGCAAGGTATCAATACCGCATTTACCCAACAAACCAACAAAAGAGGCTTTTGTCTCAGTTGTTCGGGTGCGTGCGTGTTGTCTGGAACAATACCTTAGCTTACTGCCAAGAACTCTATCAACAAGGAGAGAAAAAGCCAAAATATACAGAGTTGTCCAAAAGACTAACTCAGATTAAAAAAACCGAAGAAAAAAACTGGTTAACCGAGGTTTCTTCTATTCCTTTACAACAGTCTTTAAGAGATTTAGAGACAGCCTACTCTAACTTTTTTGCATCTTGTCAAGGAGAAAGAAAAGGGAAAAAAGTCAAACCTCCTAAATT
>NZ_SFBY01000328.1:0-4242 GCF_007095505.1 Microcystis sp. M_QC_C_20170808_M3Col | reverse complement strand
GTTCTGACTTTATCTGTGTGGGAATTTTCTTAACTCCTTCAACCAAACCCTTTACTACACAAGGATTTTAACCTTTTTTGTCCTCGATCGCTTTTTTATTTAAGCGAACGGTGAGTTACCAGTTACCAGTTACCAGATGTGAGTTTTCAGTCAATAGTATTAAGTGACAAGTTCGGAGCTTGCTTTTCACTGATTACTGTTTACTGCTCACTGCTCACTGAAAAGCCCCACACCCCATCAACTGTGGTAAAATGCCCTATGGCTCAAAACATTAGAGATAGAAGCACTCCACCATGATTCGAGATATCTTCATGCCCGCGCTCAGTTCCACCATGACCGAAGGAAAAATAGTTTCTTGGGTGAAGTCCCCCGGGGAAAAAGTCAGCAAAGGGGAAACGGTGTTAGTGGTCGAATCCGACAAAGCCGACATGGACGTAGAATCGTTTTATGATGGCTATCTCGCTGTAATTTTAGTGGCAGCTGGCCAAGAAGCACCCGTAGGGGAAGCGATCGCCTATATTGCCGAAACTGAAGCGGAAATTGAACTAGCCAAAGCTCAGGGAAAAACCGCCGCTGCCGCCCCTAGCAAGCCCGTAGAGACCCCAGAAATCGCTCCGCCTCCCGTTTCGATCCCCGTCGCCGCCGTTAAAGATAATGGCCGTTTAGTCGCCTCTCCCAGGGCCAAAAAACTGGCTAAAGAATTAAAAGTGGATCTGAAAACCCTAGTGGGTAGCGGTCCCCACGGACGAATTACCGCCGAAGACGTAGAAAAAGCGACAGGAAAAGTCAGCACCGTCCCCGCTCCCGTCATTACTCCCCCGCAACCCGTCAGCGTGCCTGTAGCGGCTCCTAAAGCCCCGATTCCGGCCAGCGCTCCGGTCGGCCGGACTGTTCCCCTCACCACTCTGCAAAAAGCCGTCGCTCAGAATATGTCGGTTAGCCTACAGGTTCCCACCTTCCAAGTGGGCTACACTATCACCACCGACCCACTGGATCAACTCTATCAACAGCTAAAATCTAAGGGTGTCACCATGACGGCCCTGTTAGCAAAAGCAGTAGCCAACACCCTCGCTAAACATCCTATAGTTAATGCCAGCTATAGCGACGCAGGAATCCAATACCACGGGGCGATTAACGTGGCCGTAGCCGTAGCTATGCCCGATGGTGGCTTAATTACGCCGGTTTTGCGCTCTGCTAACCAGATGGATATCTATTCCCTATCCCGCAGTTGGAAAGATTTAGTTGATCGCGCTCGCAGTAAACAACTGCAACCGGAAGAATACAATAGCGGTACTTTTACCATTTCTAATCTGGGAATGTTCGGAGTTGATCGCTTTACCGCTATCTTACCTCCCAACCAAGGTGCAATCCTGGCAGTGGGCGCTTCCCGTCCCCAAATCGTCGTCCACAATAATGGTTTATTCGGAGTGCAAAAACAGATGACGGTTAATCTCACCAGTGACCACCGAGTCATCTACGGGGCCGATGCAGCCTCCTTCCTGCAAGACTTGGCTAAACTGATCGAAACTGAGGTGCAGTCTTTAACTATGTAATCAGAATCTAGGCAGCAGGAGTCAAGGGAGTTTCTCTCTAGCTCCTGCTTTGTTGTTACTAAAAAAATGTAAAGAATTAGCTAAAATGGGTTTAACCTTATCTATCACCCAAAACTATCGCCCAAACAAGGCCAAAAAAAGTGTTAATCTCAGGGAACTTTAAGATCTAAGCTAATATCGGTAAATTAACCCTCAATCTCGCCCTATATATTAAGCCTACAATAATTCGTATTCCCACGCCCTAACGCCTACCCATAGGAAAAAATGATCACAGAGAATAGTCGCTTACGTTCAGAATTTTTAAATACACAGGTTATCACTCGCAATACAGGCAAAAAACTCGGCGTTGTTAAAGATATACTAGTAGATATCGATCAACGAGAAGTGGTTGCCCTCGGACTCCGCGATAATATCCTCTCCCTGTCGGGAATGCCTCAATATATGTATTTATCGAGCATCAGTCAGACAGGAGACGTGGTTCTCGTTGAAGATGATAACGTCTTGGAATCCGTCGATATCGATGCTTATACTCCCTTAATCGGTAGTGACGTGATCACGGAAACCGGCGAACCTTTAGGCAAAGTCCGCGATTATCAATTTGATCCCCTTAGTGGTCAATTACATTCCATTATCATCGCTTCCCTGGGATTGCCTCTTATCCCCGAACAATTGATCAGTACCTACGAAATTGCCATTGAAGAAGTGGTTAGCAGCGGTCCGAATCGCTTAATCGTCTTTGAAGGGGCCGAGGAACGTCTCACCCAAGTTAGTGTGGGAGTTTTGGAACGTTTGGGTATTGGTCGTCCCCCCTGGGAAAGAGAAGAAGAAGAAGCTTATTATACCCCCGCTGCTCGCCCGGAAAATCAGTTAGGTACGGGTATTCCCCTCCGCACTCCTGTGGAGTCAGCTAAACCCGTGGAAGAACGCTGGAACGAGGACGAATGGGAAAAAGAACCCCTGCGGGCCAATCCCCCACCGCAAAAACGGGCCGAAGCTCGTTATTATGAGGAAGAATACGAGGAAGAAGAAGATAACTGGGGAGAGGCGCGGTTAGAACGCACAGAAAGCTTTTCTCGTCCTCAGTACGACGATTACGAAGATAAGGCCGAGGATGATATGTGGGATGATGACGTGGAACCGGATTACAATCCCCCCCGCATCAATATTACCGAGAAGAAAAAAGAGAGAATCCCCGAATACGAAGACGGTTAATCTTTGATCATCCCCCTATCCATTAGTTACATCTTTCTTAACATAAAATTTGACAAAAAGAGGAAAGTGTGCTAGGTGGCTCAAGGGGGTTCTCTGGGGGAACTAATTTGATCAGATAGTTTCCCAGTCTGGCTGATATTATTTAACCTTTAAGTAGTCGGACATAAATTCTGTCGTCTGTCTTAAGAAATGTAATTCTGGCAATTCTTGCTCACTCCTGACTTGAAAGAGGGTGTAGGGTGTAGGGTGTGGGGTGTAAGGGAAGGAAACCTCTTTCATCTCTGGTGGTGAAAATTTTTTCATCGGGACTGACTCCTGACTCCCACGGTTAACTTTACTTTTGTCCGACCACTTAATCAAGGCTATCACTAGGTAACCAATCTTCTATCACCTGCGGGATAGTATAGGGAAAAAACGGCGTTGCTGAATCAAGGTATGAATGACAACCTTGCACCCATCCAAAAGTTAGTTTGGGTCTAGGTTTTAAAAATCCCACAAAAGAAGATTCATATCTCAAATCAGCAACGCCGTATTTTAGCTTCCACGTTGCAAGCAGTAGGAATTGTATTAGGGAACGCAACCTACAAGATCGGCGTACTGCTACGCAGTGCCTTCGGCATCGCACTATGAAGACTTAAAAGCTAAACTGAAACCGAGTTGAATAGAGACTGCTTTCTCTATTTCTTCCCAATAAACGTCTTCTAAAACACCCTGTTTATTCTTAATTCTTTGAGAATCTACAGCCCTCATTTGACTTAAGTTGATGTGTCGCTCTCCGTCTAGTCCATTCTGCACTGTCGGTGTAATATTGACAACAAAAGGATAAGTCCTTTTCCCAGGCAACAATGGAGCAACTATTGTCGTTGTTCCATTTTGATTGCCAATATCGTTTTGTAAAATCAGGCAAGGACGTTCTTTATCGGTTTCATAACCAACAACGGGTTTCAGATCGACCCACCATATCTCTCCTCGCTTATAGGTTAGTCTTCCATTAGGCATTTAGACCATCGCCCACTGCAACATCCCAGACAGAGATTTCTGTTTGGATATCTGGATCATTGGCCTGATCTTTATAAGCGTCTTCTAACTCTTTCATAAAAATCCTTCTCTTCTCTTGCCAGAGAACATCATTTATAAAGCTGCTACGATTGCTTGCTAGTCGATCTACAAAGTCCAAAACTTCGTCGTCTAAGGTTATGCTAACTTTCTTACTCATTGCCATAAGCTGCTTACGACAGCTTGGTAGGATTAGATCATCATACTAACTAATCCTACATTAATTGTCAATGCCTGCCTCTGATCTGTAAGTAGATTGAATGCCTAACTAGGGTCTGCTGAAAAAGTTTTTCGGTGGGGGTTGGGGGTTGGGGGTTGGGGGTTGGGGGTTGGGGGTTGGGGGTTGGGGTGTGGGGTTTTACCCATTTTCAGGTGGTCAATTACCTAATTTTCAGGGAAAAAGTCCCTGAATTTTCCCCCC
>NZ_SFBY01000327.1:0-3461 GCF_007095505.1 Microcystis sp. M_QC_C_20170808_M3Col | reverse complement strand
TACTGTTGGGCAAACAGAAACCGACCCAAACGCCTTGGGAGAGTCCGGCCTCTGGATTCTTAATGGAGACATTGAGAATCTAAGCTGTCTCGTTGAACAAGGAATTTCCGATAGTGATATGGAAAGAATCCCCCGTCACAGCGTAGCTTGACGGTGGGAGTATGTCAATGTCTTTATTTTGTACCTTGACAATTGCAATAGGTGAAATTATGGCTACTTTACAACAACAGAAAATTCGCATTCGTTTGAAAGCTTTTGACCGGCGCTTACTCGATACTTCCTGTGAGAAGATTGTCGATACTGCCAATAGAACTAACGCCACGGCGATCGGACCGATTCCCCTACCGACCAAAAGAAAGATTTATTGTGTCCTGCGTTCCCCTCACGTTGACAAGGACTCCCGTGAACATTTTGAAACCCGCACCCATCGCCGCATTATTGATATTTACCAACCCTCTTCTAAGACAATCGATGCTTTGATGAAATTAGATTTACCCGCAGGGGTTGATATTGAGGTTAAATTGTAAAAAATGCCAAAAAGATGTTATCGCTAACATCTTTTTTTCTTAGAGACTCTTTGTCATACCAAATCCGTTTTTATACTAAATCTGGTTATTAAAGACTGATTATTTATCCCCCCTTTTGCCTTTTGCATGAGTGCCTTTTGCCTGTATTCATAAGTAGCCTATACTCAACGGATTTAGTATCAGTTACCCAATTTTCAGGGAAAAAGTACCTGAATTTTACCCCCGATCACCCCAATGGTAGGCACTTTTTGAGGGAAAAAAAGTCTAAAAGCCTTATCCAACAAAGTTTTTAGATTTATTCAGCAAACCCTAAATAGGATTTAGTATAAAAAGAAGTTATTAAAAGAGGGCCAATACAATTGGTAGGGGTGCATCGCCAAAATTGAGATGCCACTGATTGCTAAACTTTTTGTAGGGGAAAACCTAAAGCTTCCCGTTGCTGTAAATACAATTGAGCAACCTGTCGAGCTAAATTGCGAATTCTGCCGATATAACGGGTTCTTTCAGCTACAGCAATCACACCTCTAGCATCGAGTAAATTAAAAGTATGGGAACATTTGAGAACATAATCTAGACTGGGAATCACCAGAGAGCGATCGATTAATTGTTTAGCTTCCTGTTCATATAAACTGAATAAACTAAATAATAACTCAGGATTGGAAGCCTCAAAATTGTAGGTACATTGTTCGATTTCATTTTGCAGAAAAATATCACCGTAGAGGATATTTTCATTCCATTGAATTTCATTAATTGCCTCTACATCTTGCAGATACATGGCTAATCTTTCTAAACCATAGGTAATCTCGATCGCCACGGGACGACAATCGATACCTCCACACTGTTGAAAGTAGGTAAATTGGGTGATTTCCATGCCATCTAACCACACTTCCCAACCCACACCCCAAGCACCGAGGGTGGGAGATTCCCAGTTATCTTCCACGAAGCGAATATCGTGATCTTCTGGGTTAATTCCTAACACCCGCAGGGAGTCTAAATAGATATCCTGAATATTATCGGGAGAGGGTTTAATTAGGACTTGATATTGATAGTAATGCTGAAAACGATTGGGATTTTCGCCATAACGGCCATCCGTAGGACGACGACAGGGTTCCACATAGGCAACGGCCCAAGGTTCCGGACCAATTGCCCTTAAAAAAGTGTGGGGACTCATGGTTCCCGCACCTTTTTCCGTATCATAGGGTTGAGCAACTAAACAACCGCGAGCGGCCCAAAATTCGTTTAATTTAGCAATAACAGCTTGGAAAGTTAGAGACATGGGGAAAAGTAAAAAAGCGGATTAGGGGTTGGGGAAGTGGGGTGTAGGGTGTAGGGAAGTGGGGAAGTGGGGAAGTGGGGAGCTTTTCAGTGATCAGTAAACAGTGAACTGATAACTGATAACTGTCTCCTGACGGTTAAAGTCATTGACTTACTTTTAACTGCAAGCGAAAGTTAACGGGGTTAGAAGACTGGGGGAGAATAACTAATTCATAAAATCCCTCTTCGGGTAATTGACCGGACCATTGCCGATCGCTAGACTTGTCTAAAAGAGTGACCTTGCCACTGGGAGAGTAGAAAGATAGTAAAACTTCGCCTTCTGCCTCTAAATTTAAGTCTAACCGATCACTGGAACGCAATTTTATTGCATAGGCTTTTCCTTGTCCCTGGCGGAGAATTGCCTCGATAATCTCCTCTCCCCCCGCGTCTAAACTTTCGATCGCTTGGTAGGATAGGCCAGACTGTAAAGATTGTAACTGATTCCAGGCCAAACCACTCCATAGTTGACCTAGTCCGCTATCAAAATTTGGTCTTTCTGTCAATTCGGGAAATAGCTGAAAAAAGGCAGTATCAGTGAGTAAATTAAGGACTCTACTGCTTAATCGTAACTGATTCACTTGTTCTCGCCATTTTTCTCGCTGTTGCTCGTCGTAGCTACCTAATGCTTCTCTAGTGCCAGAATCGAGACGGTCTAAGCGATCGAGGATTTCTGCTGCTAGAATATCTCTTTGTTCCTGTTTCTGTTTTTCCTCTTTGATATCCCCATAGCGGAGGCTAAACAATTCATTGACGAGATTTTTAAAAAACTGACTATCAATTCCCAACTCTAGACGGCGCTTTCTCATCTCAGCTTTCCGCTGCCATGCCGGATCTGTGGCAGAATTAAAATTATTTTCTTCCGTGGCAAAAACGGGTTTAACGGTTTCGGGTTGATTGCTGTGCTTAACCCACTGTTTCCCGATTAACCAGCCTATTGCCGCCGATAATAACATCAAGAGGCAAAAAATAGCGATCCTACTGGAACAGCCGAGAAAAAGGGGCGATTTATTCCGAGAATTAGCGGCCATTGTCTCCTTAGACGATTTGGGGTGTGGATATTTAAAGATGAGATTAACACAATTGACATCCTCCCCGCCGTAAAACGGACGGCGATTCCCACTAGAACAAGCTTAATTGCTCGTACTTTTGATGGGTTGACGCGACCCGGGATGCTGCTTCTTTAACAGAAGTCTTACGCTTTCCGACCCGTCCATTTTTAGTCTCCGAATGTCCTCCGGCGACCTTGATATTTAGGGTCTGCTGAATAAATATAAAAACCTTGTTGGGTAAGACTTTTAGACTTTTTGTCAATTAAAAAGTACCGGACTGGGAGTGATCAGGGGGAAAATTCAGGTACTTTTTCCCTGAAAATTAGGTAATTGACCCCCTGAAAATGGGTAAAACCCCACACCCCACACCCCACACCCCACACCCTACCCCCAAGAAAAACTTTTTGCCGCAAACCCTATTTAATCTTGGTTCCGATGGTGTTGGGTAACAGTCGTCAACCCAATTGCTCAAAAATAGGAGCTTACGGAAGAACACAATAAAAAACTTCTGCTAAACTAGAGGCATCTTTTTGAGTTTAATTGCGTGAAAACTGACAGTATTTTCTATCAA
>NZ_SFBY01000326.1:0-11087 GCF_007095505.1 Microcystis sp. M_QC_C_20170808_M3Col | reverse complement strand
TTGTTCTTCGTCTTATTGAATACAGTCGAGCGCAAAACCCCTTTTTCTTGGCATAATCTGATAGTTTCATTTCAACTGTAAGGTAAACTTGCACTAACCACAGTAGCAGTTGTTTGCTAATATTTGCATACATTTTTTACAAAACTTTACAATACCGCTCACTAAAAACTCAGGGTAATCGCAGGTTATTTTGTATAAATTATAACAGACAAAAATCCCTGATTATTACAGTTAGCAGGTTGAACTGACAGGAGTTAATCTGAGAGAAAGTAAAAAGCTATGTATTTGAGCAGTTGAGCATGGCAGAAAGTTTGCTCCCCTAGTTTTAGGGGCTTGACATTTCTACCTAAATGCTCTCTGGTTGGACGATTGGTGATGGTTACGTTTTTAGTGGCAATCAAGGGGGAACTTGGTCTGTTTTTCCTACTGATGGGCCTTACCAATTTAGTATTAATGGGACAGAACAGACCCAGTCCCAGTCCGTTCCTGAACCCAGTTCCGTTGTTGCCTTGTTAGGATTAGGGGGACTAGGGTTAGCTTCTAGCCTGAAAAAACGCAAATAGGAATAGTAGGGTGGGGGCGACTCCATTCTCTTGTCTCGTGCTAAGGTAGAACCTTGGCACGAGACAAGGGAGGTCTTGCCTATTGCCTATTGCCTATTGCCTATCCTAACCAAGAAGTTAATTTTACACGACTACTTAATAGTGACGTGGAGTATAAACCCATTGCTTGGTTTTACCCTGCTCAATAAGGCGAGTTTTACTCGATCCAATCAAAATTATGGTTCGCATATCCGCATCTTTAATAGTCATATCCTCTAGGAATTTCACCGTCACTGTTTCCCCTTTTCGCCCTAAATTACGCGCTAGTACCACAGGAGTTTGCGGCGAGCGCCATTGTAATAAAATCTCTTTTGCCTTCTCCAATTGCCAAGTGCGCTCTTGAGACACAGGATTATAAAATGCGATCGCTAAATCGGCTCGGGCCGCTAACTCAATGCGCTGAGAAATCACCTGCCAAGATTTGAGAATATCCGATAGGGAAATCGCACAAAAATCATGTCCTAAAAGTGCGCCAACCCTGGCGGCCGCCGCTTGCATCGCCGAAATCCCCGGACAGACCTGAATTGCGATCGCATCCCATGCCGGTTTTGCTTTTTTTTCTAATACCTCAAACACGGCCGCGGCCATGGCATAAATTCCGGGATCTCCGGAAGAAACTAAGACAACCGATCTCCCCTTAGCCGCTAAATCTAGGGCTATTTCCGCGCGATCGAGTTCCACCCGATTATCCGATTCATGGCGGACAATTTCTGGTTTTCGCAGGGATTCTACCAAATCCAAATAGGTTTTATAACCCACCCAATCCGTGGCTTTTTCCAATACTTCTCGAACTTCCGGCGACATCCAATTTAGCGCACCAGGGCCGGTTCCGACTATGGCTAATTTACCTTGACTTTCGTGGGCAAAATCCCCTGGGGACAAACTGGATTTTTCCTTAATTTGCTGGCTTTCCTCACAGAGATAAACTAAACAGTTAGTGCTAGGTTTTGCTAAGTTTAAGTTATTTTTATCGATAATCTCAATGCTCAGTTTTGCTGCTGATGAAATCGGTAAATTACTATTTTTTAACCAGTCCGCTTCACCAATTAATTTTACTTTTTCACCCGCCAATAAATCGGCAAGAAACTTCTTAGCATCATCGGGATTAACTAACTGATAACCCAGTGGTGGCGATAATAAAGTCGTTTTAAATCTAATATCACCAGTGGTGGTAATTGCCGGGGAAATTTGCCAAACCGAGGCAATTTGACGAGCGAGATCATTAACCCCTTGTAAACCCCCCAACAAAGGCACTACGGCGCTGCCATCTTCCGCGATCGCTAATACAGGTGGTTCTTGCCATTTATTAGTTAATAAAGGTGCTAAAGTACGAATTAAAATACCCGCCGCACAAATGCCAATAATTGGCGTTCCCGTCTGGAAAAATTCTCGCACCGTTTCGCCAAAATTAGTATAGGTAAAATCAGCCGAATGGGTACGATTTATTAACCCATAAACCACTGCTTCCGGTAGGACCATTTGCACTTGACGAGCCACGGGAATGCTGGTTTCTCCTAAAATGAGAATAGCTGGAGGTTTCATTTGGCTTCCCCCGACTGCGTTGCGATTAACTTTTGGATAAATTCTTGATGCTCTGCCGAGTTAATTCCAGCCTTTAAGCTGTCTAAAACCCGTGACATATTGCCGTTGAGCATGGCTGAAATATCTAACCACAAACCCGGAAATACTAGAGAGCAAATCACCCCTTCTTGGTTGGGTAACAAAGAAATATAATCGCCATCTTGTAAACTAAACCAATCAATTTTTTGATCAAATACCTGCCAAACAAGGTATTCTTGAATGCCACTACGTCGATAAGCACGTTTTTTATCCCCTAAATCTATGGCGGCACTACTAGCGGCAATTTCTACCACTAATTCCGGCGATCCTTCTAGGTATCCCTCTGCACTTAGGGTTGATTTTCCCCCGCTTTCTTGACTAATTAATAACACCCCATCCGGCTGTAATTCGTTGTCGATATCCAAGCGAACTGTTGGCTCAATACCCATTTGTACTTGGGGTGTAGCAGCTTGATAAACTCCCAACCAAGTGATTAAACGTCCGTGGGGTTCAGCATGAAATTTAAACCTTAATGGGGATGCCATATACACAACTCCTTCGATTAGTTCGGCTTTTTTTAATCCTGGCATAGCTTGATAACGGCGCTCGAATTCGGGACGAATTAAGCGATCCCCATTTTCTAAGGGTGGTAAATGTTGAGTAGTTACAGTCTGAGAATTTAAGGATTTAGCCAAGGAAGAAGTCATGGTGGCAGTCTTTGGGAACAAAACAGCATTGATTTTATTATAGATTGTTTCATTGGACTTCTTGAGGGATTTAATTTTTAACTGAAATTTCCCCAGAAGTCCCGCGCTTTTAGCGATGGGATGAATGGCGACCAACAGATAGACAATTACCCAAAACTATAGCATTTATCTTAGTGATGAGGTACAAAGTTTTCGTTTTGGGAAGTCGGTAGTCGATACCAAATTAGGTTACACTTCATCTAGTTATGAGAAACGCTGTAATAACTGATATAGCGCACCTAAATGAAAGGTAAACGTCCTCTTCTGGAGCCTACCCGTTCACGAATCAATTAGGCACACGATAACTGATAACCGATAACTGATAACTGATAATGTTGGTTCCCCTTACCCGTGAATCGATCGAGCAAATTGTCCCGATTATCGCCACCGGCCCCCAGTACGCTCACTATTGGGGTAAATGGTCTGATTTTCTGCGCCGTTTATTCATTTCTATCATCGCTCTCACCGCAGCTTGGTTAATCGGTAATTTATTCGGCCCCGGTGGTTTAACGATTAAACTGATTTTCGACATTATCGCTGGTTTATATTGGCTCTGGGGTCCGGTTTATTGGGCCAGTGTTCGCAATAATACCTATCGTCGTCTTCCCTACGGAGGGTTTTGGCGCGGTCGCGTTTTCGATGCTTTTGTCACCGAGGAATTAATCGGGGAAGAAGAAAGGGTCAATAAACGCGGGGAATTAGAGATTATCGAAAATCGCCAACGCTGTATTAATCTAGAAATCGGTGATCAAACTGGCTTTTCGGCGATCGTTCGCGCTCCCCTCAAACGCATTCATAAATCGATCCGTCCCGGGATGGTGGCCGAAGCTTTGTTAATGTCTCGAGAACCCGATTTAGGGGATATCAATCAGCTTTCTGATGTCCATCTTCCCCAACTCGACCAGTGGATAGGGGAATATCCCGTGCTGCGACGCGATATTTTCCAGCAAGTTAGCGGCGAATTAGGAGGGGGAAAAGAACCCCGGCCAAAACCTTCTCGTTATTCTAATAATAATGTCATCCGAAGACGCAAAACCCGTTAATTGTTCGGCGATCGCTGAAAAGACACCGGTTTCTCGGCCATCAATGAGTAATACTAAATCCTGTTGAAAAGGTATAGGAGAGTGGGGTGTAGGGTGTGGGGTGTGGGGAAAAGGGAGAAACAATTCATAACTTGAGAGTTAATCACACTATTAAAAACGGATTTGGAATAATAATCAATTAAATGGTCTATTTACAGATTTTATGCCATTTAATCCTTATTTTTGCCGTTTTTGAACCATCAAAAATTAATTATGCAGGAGGTTTAATATAATGTTAATTGAGCTTAGAAGGAGATAAATCGATGACGGCATCCTATGAGCAAGACTTTGGACTTTGGGCCGAACAAATGGCCGATTTATTAGCCTCTGGTCGGTTTTCCGAGTTAGATATTGAGAATTTAGTCGAAGAGGTAAGGGATTTGTCGAAACGGGAGCGCGATCGCTTACTCGCTAGTCTAAGATTAATTTTGCATCATTTATTAAAGTGGGACTATCAACCTCAACGGCGATCGCACAGTTGGCTGGGGACTATTCAACGAGAAAGAGCTAATATTAGGCTTTATTTGGACGATAGCCCCAGTTTAAAGCGATATTTAACCGATGAAAGCCTATTTAAACTCTATGCTGTTGCTTGTTCCGATGCCTTTAGAGAGACGGGATTAGAGTTTCCCCCCGTTTGTCCCTACGGTATTGAGGATATTTTAAATCGTTCTCTTCATCTGTCGGAATGATAGACGAATCTACTCACCTAGCGACTGTATCTTAGAATACATTGTGCCTACCAAAACCAGCCGAAACCCCTAGTCATTTTCTTCTTCTCTATTTTCAATATTTATTGCTGACATTTCTGAAGGCAAAGGAGTTGCTAAACGAATATTGACATCAATCATCAATTGATTTTTTTCAATCTTTATATTCGCTCTTTTCACAACAATGAAGGCAGAAATAGAATCACTGGCATCGTATTCAAGAGAAAAATCTCTTTTATAACCAGCGTCCTCTAACCATTCAGCAATATTACGCCAATTCTCTACCTTGCCATTATTATTACCAACCAGTTCTTTAACGTATTGATAGAGCGTAGTACATAAATCTACCTCAACGCCTTTACGACTCTTCTTGAGTTTTTCAGCAATTTCTGTGGGACTATAACCGCAGAGTAATCCTTGTAAATGTTTTTTTCAGTAGGAGTCAGTCGCTTTCCCTTAACAGAAGCAAGATCAAGATAAAGAGTTTCTAAGTCCCATTGACTCATAGCTCGGGAAAAAGGGTCATTATTGGTATCCATAAATTTTTGCCTGAAAATTTCCTAGTCAGATTCTAGCATAATTCCTAGTGTTGACTAATTGAATGATGTAGAACTATAACTTATTGTAAATGATTAGTAAACAACCACTTTTTAATTGAGGTAATTAAATATGCCTAGTTATACTCCTCCTACCAGTTATACTGGTACTAAAAATGGCGATATAATCTACGGATCTGCTCAAAATGATTATATTTTTGGGGCTGGTGGGGGTGATCGTTTATATGGCGGTCTTGGAAATGATACTCTTGCGGGAGGTGAAGGGAATGACTATCTTGCCGGGGGCGATGGTGACGATATTTTACAAGGATCGGACACTCTTAATTATTACTACGGCATCCCCGGTCTCACTGTCCCAGAATATGATACTTTAGTTGGAGGTGCGGGTCGTGATACATTTGTAATTGGGACTAATCGAGGTAATCTTAATATGGGACCTGGTTATGCAGTAATAGCTGATTTTACCTCTTTTGTTGATCGCATTCAAGTTAAAGGAAGTGGAGTATCTATTACTCTTAAAAAAGAAAATATGGTTGGAGGAGGTGCTTCAGATACACTTATTTATAATGGTACAGATTTGATAGCAGTTGTTCAAGATAATAGTAGTTTACAATTAAATAGTAGTTATTTTAACTTTGTTTAATGCAACTATCAGATTTTGTAGGGTGCGTTAGGTGGCCACCAATTCTGTTAAAAAACCAAAATCAATAATCCGCACCCCACGCACCAACTTTGTCGTTAAATTGGTGCGTTATGATTATAATACTTAGAGGTCATCTGGAGTTAATCCTGTTAATTTAGCAATTCTTGCTAACATTTTCGGTCCAATTTCATCGCCATCATGGCAAGCAAAAACGACATCATTCCAGCCAGACCTTTCTAAAATTTTATGAGAGCCTGTCTGTCGTTTAATTTTCCAACCTATGCTTTTTAATGCTTTTAAAACTTGTTTGGCTTTCGTTGCTGACCATTGACTCATAGAGCAACAAATGATAAATTTAGGTGATTTTCTGGAAGTTCTCCCTGTTCAAGTTGATCGGCTAAGACACGCAAGGCAAGTGCTTGAACTTTAGCCATAGCTTCCTGTTGACTATTGCCATAGACTAAAACTCCCGGAAGTTCGACGATTTCAGCAATATATCGTCCATCTTCTTCTTGTTCTATGTCAATCTTATAATTCATTTGAGAATTACCTATGGGATGACCTGCTGTCTTGATTATATTAGATTTTATAGCCGCTCTTGTCGGTTGGATTGACCCAAGGAAACCCAACACACATTAGATAGGGTTTGCCGAAAAAGCTTTTCGTGGGGTTAGGAGTCGGGCCGGATGAAAAAATTTTCACCCCCACAGATGAAAGAGGTTTCTTTCCCCACTTCCCCACTTCCCCACTTCCCCACTTCCCCACTTCCCCACTTCCCCACTTCCCCAATCCCCTATCCCCTATCCCTTTTAAACAGGATTTAGTATTAGCATCCATTAACATTTCTGATTGCGTTGTTAAGTTTGGCTAATAACAGCTTATTTTTAGTTCCTTGTCAAGCCCCTATTATAATTTTTTATCTCTGACCCTTAGCACGATTTAACATTTATCTTAAAAATCTGGTTTTTTGTAGCAAAGAAAACAGTTTTATTAACCATTATCTGCATCGATAGAGGCAAATCGAGGAGGGCTGATAATCCTTGAAAGCCTTGTCAATACTAGCATTATTCCCTCTCAAAATTTCACTAATTCCCTAAGTTTTCCTAACCTTGATCCCCTCTAGGACACAAAAAATTAAAAACCTTTCATCTTAACTTGGTTTTTAGCGCCAGTCAACCCTTTATTTAAATTTTTGATTCTCTTGCCCGATAACGATACAAATTCTCGTAATGACCAACCAATTTTCCGTGATACGGTTGAACAGAAAGCAACCAAGTTAGCTCTGCAAGCACAAAGGAATGTTAGCAAGTTCCTTTTTGCTTTGCATTGGGAACTTGCTAACGCACAATAAGAAAGTCTATGAATAAACAACTGATCAACAAACTACAAGCTGTAACTGCCCTTACCGTAGTGGGGACTACAGCTTCGATAATTTGTTCCCAGACAGCAGGACACAGCAACAGCCTGACGGATATTAGCGTAGGTCGTCAAACTGTTATCGAGTCCACTTCTCAAACCATTCTGTCCGCTTTTTCTAATAGTCGAACAAATGATTCAAGTATTAAGATATCACGTTCGGTTCAAGATAATGCTAACGAAATTATAAAAACTTTGGAGTCCCTAGTGGACAAAGAAAATACCGTCCCTGCAAGCGTTACACCCCGGACCCAAGAGGCCATTCCTTCGACGATACAACCCCAATCACAACCCAATCAAGTCAAGCCGGCCCCAGCTAATGCCCCAGCTACCAATCCTGCCTCAGTGACACCAGCAGAGAAGCCGAAAACAAGCCAAGCGGTAAAAACCAGCAGTCGCCCCCGTAAAAAGGGAATGGCCTCTTGGTATGGTCCTGGTTTTCACGGTCGTCGCACCGCTAGTGGTGAGACTTTTAACTCTAGTAGTTTAACCGCCGCCCATCGCTATCTACCTTTCGGCACCAAGGTTAGGGTAACTAATCTGCGTAACGGGCGCTCGGTGGTGGTGCGAATTAACGATCGCGGTCCGTTTAGCGGTGGTCGCCTCATCGATCTCTCCAGAGGTGCGGCAGCGATTATCGGTGTCTTCCAATCGGGAGTTGCCCCGGTTGTCTTGGAAGTTTTAGGCAGATAATCAGTTATCAGTTATCAGTAAACAGTAAGCAGTGAAAAGACAGCACTGTTAATCTGCGTCTTGGAAATTTTAGTACAAATGCTCGAACTTCTTCCTTATCCCTGACTTGAAAGAGGGTGTAGGGTGTGGGGTGTGGGGTGTAGGGAAGGAAACCTCTTTCATCTCTGGTGGTGAAAATTTTTTCATCGGGACTGACTAAAAACTCACATCTGATCACTGGTAACTGGTAACTGGTAACTGGTAACTGGTAACTGGTAACTGGTAACTGGTAACTGGTAACTGATAACTGGTAACTGGTAACTGGTAACTGGTAACTGGTAACTGGTAACTGGTAACTGGTAACTGCTATAGTGATCCTATTGGGATTTGACTGGGTTTATGTTAGAAATTAGCGATTTATCGGTTAATTATGGCGGAATAAAGGCATTACAGCAGGTTAGCTTAAGGGTAGAAACGGGGGAAATTGTCACCCTGATTGGAGCGAACGGAGCAGGAAAAACGACGACTCTAAAGACGATATCTAGGATTTTAACGGCAAAGACGGGGCGAATAATTTATCAGGGTCAAGATATTACCCATTTACCGCCCCATGAAATCGTTAAGCGGGGAATTGCCCATAGTCCGGAAGGGAGAAGAATCTTAGCGCGTCAAACAGTCTTGACAAATTTGCAGTTAGGTGCTTATACGAGAAGCGATCGCCTAGGAGTAAAAAGCGATATCGAAGAGCAGTGGCAACTGTTTCCCCGACTATCGGAGCGCCGAGAGCAGTTAGCGGGAACCCTAAGCGGTGGGGAACAGCAGATGCTGGCGATCGCCAGAGCTTTAATGAGTCGTCCCAAGTTATTGTTACTAGACGAACCCAGTTTAGGACTAGCGCCGCAGATAGTGCGAGAAATCTTCAGTATTATCCGTCAATTAAACGAATCGGGAGTAACTATCCTGTTAGTGGAACAAAACGCCAATTTAGCCCTAGAAACTGCCAATCGCGGCTATGTTTTGGAAGCGGGACGCTTGACTATCGCCGGAGAAGCCGGGGATTTACTCAAGGATGAGCGCGTCAAACAAGCTTATTTAGGTTAATCGATGATGATGCGCCAACTATATATAAAAGTCTATGGTAAAGGCAGGCCAAAAAATATTCACAAAATTTTACAAAGTCGCATAAAATGAACACATAACGAAATAGGTATTTTTTCTTACTGCCATGCTAACGGCTAACTTCCCCTGGCTCACTGCCATCATTTTGCTCCCCTTGCTTTCCTCCTTCCTTATCCCTGTAATCCCCGACAAAGAAGGAAAAACTGTTCGTTGGTTCGCTCTTGGAGTCGGACTAGCAGACTTTGTTTTAATGTGCTACGTTTTTTTACAAAAATATGATTTAAGCAACCCCAACCTACAATTAGTGGAAAAAATCGATTGGGTTCCCCAAATAGGTTTAAGTTGGGCGGTGTCGGTGGATGGTATCTCGGCACCGTTAGTTTTATTAGCAGGATTGGTGACAACCCTTTCTATCTTGGCCGCGTGGCAAGTGGACCGCAAACCCCGTTTATTCTACTTCCTGATGCTGTTGCTCTACGCCGCTCAGATTGGTGTTTTCGTCGCCCAAGACTTATTATTATTCTTTTTAATGTGGGAAATCGAGTTAATTCCCGTTTATCTACTCGTTTCCATCTGGGGTGGTCAAAAACGTCGTTATGCCGCCACTAAATTCTTACTCTACACCGCCGCCGCTTCTATCTTCATCCTCGTTGCCGGTCTAGCCATGGCCCTTTACGGTGGTGGTGCGATGACCTTTGATATGGCGGAATTAGGATTTAAAGATTATCCCCTCGCTTTAGAATTAGTCCTTTACGCTGGTTTGTTAGTCGCTTTCGGGGTCAAACTAGCTATCTTCCCCCTCCATACTTGGCTCCCCGATGCTCACGGTGAAGCTTCTGCACCTGTATCGATGATTCTCGCTGGTGTTCTCCTCAAAATGGGTGGTTACGGTTTAATCCGTCTTAATATGGGGCTTCTACCCGATGCACACATCTACTTTGCCCCGATTCTAGCGATTCTCGGTGTCGTCAATATTATCTACGGTGCTTTCGCTTCCTTCGGTCAACAAAACATGAAACGCCGTCTCGCTTATTCCTCGGTTTCACACATGGGATTCGTCCTTTTAGGGATTGCTTCCTTTACCGATGTGGGTATTAGCGGTGCTATGTTACAAATGCTCTCCCATGGTTTAATTGCCGCCGTCTTATTCTTCCTTGCTGGTGTCACCTACGACCGCACCCATACCTTAGCTTTAAACGAGATGGGTGGGATTGCCCAAGCGATGCCGAAAGTCTTCGCTCTCTTTACTGCCGGCGCCATGGCTTCCCTAGCGTTACCCGGAATGAGCGGTTTTGCCAGCGAAATTACCGTATTCATCGGTGTCACTAGCAGTGACGTTTATAGCCAAACCTTCCGGGTTGTGACTGTCTTCCTCGCTTCCGTTGGTTTAATCCTCACCCCGATTTATCTACTCTCCATGCTTCGTCAAGTTTTCTACGGAGATGGTTCTTCCTGCGATATTACTAACATTCTCCCCAACAAAAGTAACGAACAGGCAGTTTGTTTCGGTACTAGCTGTGTCCTCCCTCATGAATCAGAATATAGTGACGCTAAACCCAGAGAAATCTTTATCGCTGTCTCTTTCCTCGCTTTGATTGTTTCTATCGGTTTCTATCCCCAACTGGCTACCCGTATCTACGATGTGAAAACGGTGGCAGTTAACTCGGAAGTGCGTCAAGCTTACACAGAAATCGCCGCCACTCGTCAAAATATCTACGCTGAAACTCAACCGGACGTAAGCGCAAAAGTTGCCAGTGTCTTCCAATAAATTGGTAAGTCTAAAGTTAATAAGTTATCGGGAGTAGAAATTCTGCTCCTGATTTTTTTGGCGAGGAGATAATTAATTAGGGTTGGCTGAATAAGGGTTGGCTGAATAATGGTAAAAACCTTACAGGAAAGGGCTTTTAGCTTGATTGAGAGCTTCCCAAATGCACTTAAATCTGCGCTTAATCGCTCAAAACCCTTGCATCTTCTCTCCTT
>NZ_SFBY01000325.1:0-22641 GCF_007095505.1 Microcystis sp. M_QC_C_20170808_M3Col | reverse complement strand
TCCCCCCAATCACTCCAAGGGTCGGCACTTTTTGAGGTCAAAAAAGTCTAAAAACCTTGTTGGATAAGGTTTTTAGATTTATTCAGCAAACCCTATTTAGGGTTTGCGGCAAAAAGTTTTTCGGTGGTGGTAGGGTGTGGGGTGTGGGGTGTGGGGTGTAGGGTTTTACCGATTTTGAGGGGGTCAATTACCTAATTTTCAGGGAAAAAGTACCTGAATTTTCCCCCTGAACACTCCCAGACAAGGCACTTTTGGATTTCAAAAAGGTCTAAAAGTCTTATCCAACAAGGTTTTTAGATTTATTCAGCAAGCTCTATCTAGGGGTTGCGGCAGCAGCGATCGCTCGCTGTTTGAGGATGATTTTTGCTGCTCTAACTCGTTTTGAAGCCTGGACTACTCTTGATGATCCCTAGTTTTTTCTAGGATTTCTCACCCCGTAGTAGGCCGTAAATTTGATCCGTATAGTCATAAAACTGAGATTGTCGTTTAATTTTATAATTACGATCTACGGGTAAATTAATTGTTAATTCTCGTTGTATAGTCCCTGGCCTAGCACTCAAAACATAAATACGTTGAGCTAAAAAAACCGCTTCATCCACATCATGGGTAATCATTAAAATACTACACCTAATTTTTTGCCAAATTTCAATTAAATATTCGTGCATTCTTTCTTTGGTTTGTACATCTAAAGCTGCAAAGGGTTCGTCCATTAATAAGACTTTGGGATGACAGGCAAGAGAGCGGGCGATCGCCACCCGTTGTTTCATCCCACCCGATAGTTCTCTAGGATAAGCATTAGCGAATTGAGTTAAACCGACAATATCCAGATAATAACAGGCCACTTCCCAGCATTCTTTTGTCAATAATCCCTGTAGTTTTAAGCCAAATTCAACATTTTTTTGGATCGTCATCCAGGGATAGAGTGTATAATTTTGAAAAACCATACCGCGATCGGCTCCTGGCCCTGTCACTTCAACACCATCAACGGTAATTTTGCCAGAAGTGGGCTGCTCTAAACCCGCAATCATTCGCAACAAAGTTGATTTCCCTGAACCAGAGGCCCCGACCGCACAGACAAATTCAGCACTGTCAACGTGTAAATTAATATCTTTCAGAGCGACCACAGCACCTCGTTTAGTGATGAAAATTTTATTGAGTTGAGTAATTTCTAAGTGCATTAAGGTTCTTCTCTTATCATTAAAATAACTTTACTGGTGACATAATAAACTCTGTGCTTGAGTTTTTAAGTTAACGAGTAATTGACCATTTACAAGTCCACTGCAAAAACAAACGAAAACTTAAATCTAGAGCAAAGCCAATAATTCCTAGGACAATTAAACAGGCAAAAATTTCATCGGTTCTCAGAAATTTTTGAGCCAATAAAATGCGTTTGCCTAACCCATTATCGGCCGCCACCAATTCCGCCACCACTACCAAATTCCAAGCGGCCGCCATATTAACGCGAAAAGTATCAATAATATTAGGAATAATATAGGGAGTAATCACTTTAAATAAAACCTGTTTTCGAGTTCCTCCAAGAGTATAAGTTACTTCGATCAATTCCCGGGGAATAAACTTGACCGCATCCATAATCATCAGAGTATTAAAGAAAATTGTCCCGATAAAAATGAGCATGATCTTTGACGTTTCTCCAATACCCAAATAAATAACCAATAGGGGAATAAAAGCAGGAGCGGGCATATAACGTACAACGCCAATAATCGGTTCCATTAAACTGCGAATACTCGGAAAAGTTCCCATTAAAATCCCCAGGGGAATAGCAAACAATCCTCCCAAAAAAAAGCCCCCAACTACTCGTAAAAAACTGGTAATAGTATCTTGAATTAAAAAGCCCTGTTCTGCTAATTTTCCTAGTGCTTGAATAACGGCTAAAGGAGAAGGTAAAAATACGGATTCAATGCCCGCAAAACTAGAGATTAGTAACCATAAAATAAGCGGGACAATAATAGAGGAAATCATTAAAGTCCACTTTAGGGATTCGGGAATATCCTCGGTAATCCGCCAAAAAGTGCTTTGAGGAAGCGTTTTAGGTGTTGTGGTCATGGGATTTTTAAAAGAAAAGAATAATTTTGATAGCCAATATCACCCAGTTATCAAAAAATTCTTGAGGTCAACTTGTCTCCCTAATCCCTCTTGTAGATAGAGAATTGGAACCTTTAATTTCTCGATCTACAAGAGGGGATAATTAGGCTTTTTTGTCTTGATTTGCCAACACCTTGACAAATTGTGGATCTAAAATAGTTGTTAGATCGGGGACTTTTTTAATAAAGCCAACTTCCCTCATAAAATCAGCCATTTTTTGAGCGGCAAAGGGCATATTTTTCATGGTTTTACCAGGACTAAACGCTTCTAGGTTTTCTTCTAAGGTGAAAAACTTCGTTCCCTCTTTATATAGGGCTAATTCTTCTGGGCTAATGCCCGCACGCTTGGCCATAATCTCATCGGCTTTTTGGGGATTTTTAGTCATAAACTCTCGAACATCAAACCATGTTTTTACCAAAGCTTGAACCTGTTCTGGCTTTTCTTTGATTAATTTGGCACTGACAACTAATAAATCAGGAATAGCACCAGAAAAAGCTTTAGAACTAATTAATTCTTTAGAACCTTTTCGTTTAAGTGCTGTTGACCAAAAAGGTGGAAACGCACCAACTGCATCTACTTTTCCCGATGCAAAAGCGGCGGCAGCAGCCCCTGTTTCCATGGGTACAATTTGCACATCTTTACGGCTCATTCCTTCTTTTTCTAGGGCTAAACTGAGGAGAAAATCACCGACAACGCCTTCTTCGACTGCAACTTTTTTGCCTTTTAAATCTTGAATCGTTTTAATCTCTTCTGTGACAATAATTTTGTCATTTCCCGACGAGTTATCATTGACTAAAACAGCAACTTGACCATTCACTGCATCTCCTGCAAAAGTGATGGTATCGTTGAGAGTTTGACTATTTCCATCTAATTGTCCGGCGGCCAAAGCTTGCAAGGATTCAAGATAACCATCAAACCATTTCATTTGAACATTAGCCCCATTTTTAGCAAATAATCCCTCTTCTTCAGCGATCGCCCATGGCCACCAACCGGCCCAGTTACTATAACCGATGACAATGGGGACAGTGTTACTCAGAGAAGTACTTGCATTGGGGGTTTGCTGAGGAGCTTGATTACAACTAACGGTCAGGAGTAAGCTACTAAAAAAAACGAGAGGTAAGGAGAAAAAATTGCGCCGTTTCATAGGTAATAGCCTTTAGAGATGACAGATAGTAAAACAGAAATAAATCTCAAAAACTGTTACTGATTAACAATTCAAGAACCTCACGGTATTGACTTGGCTTTTTACCCAATTTAACCATTCTTCTAAACCTTCTCCTGTTTGAGCAGAAAGAGCGATAATCTTTACATCGGGATTCATGGAGCGAACATTTGCTTCTAAACGGTTTAAATCAATCTCTAAATAAGGAGCCAGATCTAATTTAGTAATAATCAGACAATCCGCTTCTTGAAACATAATTGGATATTTGAGGGGTTTATCTTCTCCTTCAGTCAGACTTAATAGAGCAACTTTTGCGTGTTCCCCTACCTCAAATTCGGCAGGACAAACTAAATTTCCCACATTTTCCACCAACAATAAATCAAACTCTTTGGGGTTATAATCTTCTTTGAAACGATGGATTCCCCCGGCTACCATTTTGGAATCTAAGTGACAGGAGCGACCTGTATTAATGGCAATCACAGGAACTCCATATTGTCTCAGGCGATCGGCATCTAGTTCGGTAGTCATATCGCCTTCAATAACAGCCATTTTTAAGTGATCTTTTAAGGCTGCGAGGGTTTTTTCCAATAACACAGTTTTACCCGCACCAGGACTACTCATCAAGTTTAAACAGGTAATGCCCCACTCGTCAAAATGTTCCCGGTTGTGATCGGCTCCTGTTTGATTGGCATGAAGTAGATTAATTTCTAGGGCCGCGTCAAAAGTTTGGTGCATTTTAATTGAGAATGAATAATTGATCATCGAACTTGTATAAGCGATCGCCCAACTTTGTTTAAGAAACTAAAGAATATTCAATGTGGTCAATTTTTAACTCTCGACCTGAACGAATATCCTCCATCGGTGATCGACAAGTTGGGCAAGAATATTGCTGGCCAATTTGGGGTTGATAATCCTTTTGGCAGCAATGACAATAAGCAATTAGGGGAATATTTTTAATTGCTAATTCCACACCAGCAAGAAAAGTATTGGCAGTTTGAACTTCAAAGGCAAATTGTAAACTGACCGGTTCGACACAGGTAAATTCACCAACCATGAGATGAATTTTTTCAATTTTGAGCTTTTCAGGTTGGCTATTATACCAATCTCGAACTGTCATAATTAACGCCTTGGTCATATCAGTTTCGTGCATAGGAAATTACTGCCAGGGTTCGTCAACGGCCAGATTGGCCTCAGGATGAATATAATAAGGCTTTTCTTTACGGGGTAATTGACCTGAAATAACCAGATGGGCCATGGCATCACAAATAACACGGGTAGCCATCAAAGAGGTCATATCACTAATATCGTAGGGAGGGGAAACTTCCACCACTTCCATACCACAAATGGGAGCTTTTTGGATAATTTTACCTAATAAAGCTAAGGCTTCACGGGGTAATAAACCGCCCGGTTCTGGCCAACCTGTACCGGGGACAAAACCGGCATCAATGCAATCAATATCAAAACTAATCCAAACGCAATCCGTACCATCTAAAGCTCGTTCTAAGGCAAATTCGGCGGCAGCATCAATGCCTCGTTCTACAATGTCGGTGACGGTCAAAATATTAGTGGCGCGCTCGCGGCAAACTTTAACACCTTGACGGGGAACTTGCCAACCACCAATCCCTAATTGGACGAGATTCTTAGCAGGAGCATTTTTCATATTGGTGGCATGAAACCAGGGGCAAGTGTGCATCCGTTCATCTAAATCCGTTTCCTGGGTATCCACATGGCGATCAAAGTGAATAATACCGACTTTTTTATCCCCTAAATGCCGACAAATACCCCGCACTGTCGGAAAACCAATGGAATGATCACCCCCTAAAATAATCGGCAAGGCACCGGAACTAAAGACATGGGCAACCCCCTTAGAGATTTGATCAAAGGACTTTTCATTATTAGCAGGAATGGTGAAAATATCCCCCAAATCACAGAGCGTAATTTGTTCGCGCAAATCTACCCCTAATTCAAAATTGTAGGGCGTATAAAGAGCCGAAATCCGCCGAATTCCCTGGGGTCCAAAACGAGTTCCGGGTCGGTAAGTTGTCCCCGAATCATGGGGAACACCCACGATTGCCACATCATAATTGCCCACATTCCGCACATCTTCCAAATAGGGAGCCTTCATAAAAGTATTAATTCCCGCATAGTGGGGTAACTCACCCCTGGAAAAGGTGGGAATACTGCGATCACGAATACTATCGGCCGCCTCTAAACCGTAGGTTAACCCCTGAGAAACTTCCTGTTGCCAACCGGTTAGGGGTAAATGGCGTTCTTTTTCTAAGGCCTGTTGAGCTTCGGTTAAATCAGGGGGTTGAAAAGTAGATTCCTCGGACATCATTTCACCTCAAAATACAATAACCCGGGAGTCTTCAAAGACACTGCCTCAAAACAGTTATCCTCAAAGTCTCCCGGGCTTTTATCCCGCCGTGTAGCCAGCTTAGATGGAAAAATTTTTTGATCCGCTCATTTAAGACTAGCTTGCTCCTCTCGGACCTGACATTTAAAGACGCTTAAATCGGAACCCTAGAAGCAATTTCCCTGACCTTAGACGATCTCAATCCCAAAAACAGTATCACAGACTACAAAAAAAGGGGTTTTTCCCGCTTAAATATGGTTTGCTGAAAAAGTCTCTTGCTGGAGTCAGGGTGTGGGGTGTAGGGTGTAGGGTTTTACCCGTTTTCAGGTGGTCAATTACCTAATTTTCAGGGAAAAAGTGCCTAAATTTTGGCGTTGTCAGATCAAAATATGAACAATGAATTGCGACACAACGAAAGCCTTGCTCTTAAAGCGTTTTCAAGTCTGCTCTCATGCGCGATTATCTTCACACTTGACAACGCTTGTCATTTTTGGTAAGTTATGGCGTGATTGCAAGCGCAACAATATTTTTTAGGAGGCATTTATTTGTGACATTAGCAAAACTAATCAAAAACTCCGTTGGCGGGGGGCTAATACTTATCAGTCTCTCCATCGCCAGTGGAGTACAAGCGGCAACTATTACGGTTGCTGGCACATCTGATCCTTGGCTGGCAGGGATGCCAGATGGATCTACGGCTTCCTTTGGAGCTGTTGCTCCTACTCACTCTCCTGTACAAGTGTCGGGACTTTCCCTGATTCCTGGACAAACACTTAATTTCTCCGCATCTGGAGGAGTCAGCCATAATCCCTTGACATCATTGAATGATCCGGATGGAGGAAGTTTTTTTAGCCATTTGTCTGGGAGTGAAAATGGAATTTCCGATATTACCGCTCCGCTTAATTCTCTTCTCGGTGTCTTTTTAGATAACAGCCAGCCAGATTTGACTCTTGCACCTGGATCTCTTAACTTTTATTCAATTGGACTCAATTTTTCTTCGTTAGCTCCACAAGTTAAGCAAGTTTTCTTCATTGGCGATGGACTGACAGGAACAAACAGTGGTGCTGTGCAGAATTTCATCGTTCCTACTAACGCAACTCGCCTCTTCCTGGGTACGATGGATATTTTTGAATGGAATAACAACATTGGAAGTTTTAGCGTGACAGTTCAAGCAGTACCTGAACCTAGCACAATTTTCGGCTTAGGTGTATTGGGATTTGGTGCTTTCTTCAAGCACAACCTAGCTAAATCTAAAAAGTCGAATCAACAGGACAAGCAAACAAGTTAAATTTTGGGCGCAAGCATTGCGCCCCCACACTGCACCTGGTGTGATTGGTAGGGGCATATAGCGTACCCCCTTTCTTAGATAATCCTTTCTTATCACCATAACTCCGGCAAGCAGAATCAAGATGAGTTAGAGTTTAAATGCTTGGGAAAATAGGGTCTGTAGGCGCAAGGATTTTCCATTATGAATATAATATCATGTCAAGGGGCTTTTGTCAAGAGAAATTTTGACAAAAGCCAGAAAAACGTAGGGTGTGTTAGACAGCAAAAATTTCCGCTTTAACTTCAAGCTAACAATCCGTCCTAACGCACCACCTATCATCGACTGTGGTTGGTGTGATTGAATGATGGACTATGATTAGGTATCTAGTTAAGACCATTGGAAAATAGGGTTCGTAGGCGCACGGATTTTCCATTATGAATATGGTATCATGTCAAGTCGCCTTTGTCAAGAGAAATTTTGACAACATCCAGATTTAGTAAAACGTAGTTAGACAGCAAAAATTTCCGCTTTGACTTGAAGCTAACAATCCGTCCTAACGCACCACCTATCATCGACTATAATTGAATTAATCACTGATGACTGATAACTGATTAAGTAGGTGGGTGGAATTAAATATAAGATGAACGTAGGTTGGGTTGAAGTATGAAACCCAACGCCCGCATGGGTTACGAAGTGCGCTAACCCATCCTACAAATAATTGTGCCTCCCTACTTAGCAAGGAATAAAACCATGAATACTAAAGAGAGACTATTACAAGAGATTGAACAAGCACCGGATTCTTTAATAGAAGAAACTTTAAACTTCCTACTTTCAGCACAAGCTAGTTATGCTAAATCTGAAAGTAATGTAGGGGATGCAATATTAAAGCTTCTGGAAGATATACCATTAGACAATGACGACTTAGAAAAGTTGCCTACAGATCTTGCTAATCAACATGATCATTATCTTTATGGAGTTCCCAAATCTTAAGCAAAGCCGAAACTCAAGTTTCTAGCATTATAGCAATGAAAACAATCTTTGCAGACACATTTTATTGGGTTGCTCTCATTAACAATCGTGATGATTGGCATGAGAAAGCTATAGAAATGACAAGGAAACTCCAGCAGGTAACAATAGTGACAACCGATGAAGTCTTTATTGAAGTTTTCAACAATCTATCTGCTTATGGAATGTCAGTTAGACGAAAAACCTTACAAGTTATTAGAGGCTTACAAAATAATCCCCAAATCTTAGTTATACCCCAAACTCATCAGACGTTCCAATCAGGATTAGATTTATATCAAAATCGTCCAGATAAAGATTACAGCTTAACAGATTGTATATCCATGCAAACAATGCGCCAAATGAATATAAATGAAATTCTTACCCACGATAAGCATTTTACACAAGAAGGATTTTTCATTTTATTTCAAAATATAGAGTTACATTAGATTTGAGAAAACGACTCTTAGGAGACAATCATCCCGATGTGGCAAGTTCCCTCAACAATTTAGTACACTTGTACGATTCTCAAGGCGGCTGCTCAGAAGCGGAACCTCTCTATCGAGAAGCGATTAATATTTTCAGGGAAAGATTATGGGAAAATCATCCCCATACCCAAATATATATGGAGAATTATAAAACTATGTTGTCACAACTCCGGCAAGCCGAATCAAGATGAGTTAGAGTTTAAATGCTTAGGAAAATAGGGTCTGTAGGCGCACGGATTTTCCATTATATATATATAGTATCATGTCAAGTCGCTTTTGTCAAGAGAAAATTTTTCTGACCCAGAAGGAATTCAACCTAGATAAAAACTGAGGATCAGAGCCACTAAAAAAGTCATTAACAGGCATAAAATTCCGAAATAAAGGACGATTTTAGGACGGAAAGCTGATAGGAGGAGGATAAAAGCTTTAATATCAATGAGGGAAGCGACCAGTAAAAAAGCGAGAGTGGAACCCACAGAGAGATTAGTAATTAAAGAACCGGGGACAAAAGTGCTAAGACTGGCATTAACAGCGAGGGTGAAACCAAAAAACAACTGCACGAGAATTTGAGTAACGGGAGTATTCCCCCAGGCAATTAATTGACTCTGAGGTAATAATAGCTGAAAGACACTAGCGATCGCACAGCCAATAATTAATAATCCCCCTAATTCCAGTGCTTCATCAATAAAGTTATCGAGAAATAGCTGCAGAGAAATTGGCCAAGCTTGCCTATCTCTAGTTTTATACTCATAAACAAGATTGCCGACTCTTTGTAGGGGTTGACCGGCTGCTTCCTCCGGTAAAAAACTACCGGAAAGAACTAAACTTGATTCTAGGGTAATTTCGCTATCGGTGCGGAGTTTTTCCCGATAGAAACTAAAGAGAGTACCGATAACAATTGCCATTAACCATACCGAAAGCGATCGATAGAAGAAAATACTAGAATAGGTGAAAGTCTGCCAAGTTAGCCAAAGAGTGACGATATTTAGGGTAGGTGCAGCGGTGAGAAAGCTAAACACCACCCCTGGGGGTACTCCCTCTAATAAGAATCTTCTAGCGACGGGAATCGTGCCGTATTGTCCGACTGGTAGGATTAATCCGATGGCACTGCCAACGATCGCTCCTAACAGTCGATTACGGGGAAATATCGCCGCTAATCGCTGTTTATTGACGAAAACCAGCAAAAAACTGGAAACGGCTGCCCCGAAAAGTAAAAAGGGAAGGGAGGTCAAGACTAAACTAAGAAAAAAAGTAACTGCGATAGAAATTTGATTCATGAATAGGGTTCAAGATCGGAAGCTATCCTACAAAATAGCAGATAAGGTAAAAAGTAAAAAGAGCGGTTTTAGATGCAACAATAGGTTAGTTTGTTGAAATCAAAAATTAAAAAGAACGTAAAGCGATTAATTGTGCCTCAGCTTTATGAAGGGATTCTAACCATTCTTTTTCGGGATCGCTATCGGCAACTATTCCCGCTCCCACTTGTCCCCAAACGGTGTTTAAATTCCCTTGAGCAGTCATTAATAGGGTACGGATGAGAATATTCAAATCTAAATGACCCCGTAGGTCAATATAGCCACAGGAACCATAGAATAAATTACGTCGCACCGGCTCCAATTCTTCGATAATTTCTAGACAACGAACTTTCGGACAACCGGTAATTGTTCCCCCCGGGAAAAGAGCTTTAATTAAATCAATAGCATGATACTTTTTATCTAATTTTCCTTGAACATTACTGACCAAGTGCATAACGTGACTATAACGCTCGATCGTCAGTAATTCATCAACATAAACCGATCCCCATTCACAAACCCTACCTAGATCATTGCGTTCTAGATCCACTAGCATAATATGCTCGGCGCGCTCTTTTTTATTAGTTAATAGTTCCTCGGCCAATTGTCGATCGAGTGCCTCGGTTTTACCCCGGGGACGGGTTCCAGCGATTGGTCTAGTGCTGGCTATTCCCCTTTCTAATTTCACCAATCTTTCGGGAGAACAACTAATCATTTCGCCCCAAGGGGTGCGCCAATAACTGGCAAAAGGAGAAGGGTTAATCTGTTGTAAACTGCGATAAATTTGCCATCCTTTTGCCTTAGTTGTGCTTTGAAATCTTAGGGATAAATTTGCTTGAAAAATATCGCCTTTTCTGATATAATCTAAGGCTTTTTTAACAGCTTTTTCGTAGTCGAGTTGAGAAGTATAAAAGATTAAGGGAGAGGGATGAGGATCGATCAACTCAAAATCGGGGTGATTGGTTAAAGATTGTTCGTATTTATCTAAATCTTCGGGTTTAGTGGCAGCTAACCAGAGAATTTGTGCTTGGTGATCGAGAATAGCAAAACTGTCCGGTTCGTACCAATAAGCGACGGGAAAAGGGAGATTATCAGCTTTCGTGCTGGGTAATTTTTCTATTTCCCAAGCTAAATCGTAGCCTAACCACCCCAACCAACCGCCATGGAAGGGAAGATGATCGGGAAGAACATCGGATCGGGTTTGGGGGAGTAAACTGCTTAAAAAGGGCAAAATTTCCCCTGGTGCGGGGGTCCAAAACTGACGCGGGGAACCAGCACAAAGAGAGTAACGGGAGAGGGAATTACCCGGATAGGGACTTTCTAGTAAAGTAGCGATCGCATCTTGGGAGAATAAACAGGCAAAAACCTCAGAACCAGTGCGCTGATGTAGAGGAAGAGATCGCCAATGCCATGCTAAAGGTTTTTGCATCTAAAATCGCGGGCCAAAATAGCTGGTAAATTGGGTATAAATAAGGGTTTGGTGTTAGTTGTGGGGTAGTTGATCTTTCCTATCTGCTAACACCTATTCTCTTAGTCCTAAATGTTGGCTGTCTCCTAATTATCCCCGATAATCGAGGTCAATTTCTTTAGAACCGCCGCGCTGTAATTGGCCTAATAATTCCCCTAACTGACTCCAAACCAAACCACCGATAAAGATAGTCATCGGGAGAGAGATAGCGTAGGCAACCCAACCATTGAGAATAAATATATCTAATCCCGAGGCGAGGAAAAGACAGATTCCGATACAAATACCGATAAAAGGAATTTGTAAGGAACTGGATTTTAAAAGATTTTGATCGTCCGAGCCCTTATTTTTATACCAATTGTTAACCACTTGCTTGAGACTAGCTTCAAAAGCGGCCCCGCAGGTAATACCGATAAATAAACCGGCAACAACCAGAAAATAGGGCGGTTGGGGCAGAAAATAATAATCCATAGAAAAAGTGATTAACCGATGATGACCTTAAACACTTTAACGCGAACTGGTTTCTCCCGGAAGGACAGCGGCCACACCTTGGGCAGATAATTCCCGAAAAGCGCTCATGGCCACATCCAAGAGTCGCCGCGGTTGCAATTCTCCTTGGATTAAACCCCAGAGACGTTGTACTTCGGCGGTATGGAGACGGTCATCTTCCGTTAAAGCTAATAGCAATTGACGACGCAGATAACGACCTTCTTCCGAGAGAAGAAAAGTGATGCCTAATTGCGCGGTGGGCAGTAAATCGAAGTTACTTTCCGATCGAGCCATTGTAATCATGTTTTCTAGGCGTTGCCACTGGAATTTACCGTCTTTGAACAGGACATCCAGTAAACGCCGCCGCAGTTGCGGCGATTCCCCGGTCAGGAGACGTTTAGCGACGTAGGGATAGGCCACTTGGACGATTTTGAAGTTAGGATCGAGGGTGAGGGCTGCCCCTTCTTGGGTGACGAGGGAACGAATAATCAGGGCGAATTTGGCGGGAATCCGGAAGGGATATTCGTACATCAATTCGGAGAAATCATCAGTAATGGTGCGGAAATTGAAGTCACCGACTCTTTGACCGATGGCATTGCCTAAAACCCGTTCTAGAGCCGGAATAATTGGTTTTATATCCGTTTCTGGGGTTAAAAATCCCAGTTTGACAAAGTTGCTGGCCAGGTTTTCGTAGTCTTTGTTAATTAAATCGACGACGCAACTAGCGAGGGTTTCTTTAGTTTCCTCCTCTAACTGGTCCATCATGCCAAAATCGATATAGGCCATGCGACCCTCAAAAGTGGCGAAAAGATTACCCGGGTGGGGGTCAGCGTGGAAAAAGCCGTGTTCGAGGAGTTGCTGTAATCCAGAGGTTACGCCGATTTTAACGATATTATTGGGGTCCAATCCTAAAGCTTTGATGTTCTCGGTATCGGTGAGTTTATAGCCATCAATCCATTCCAGGGTAAGGACGCGGCGACCACTATAACGCCAGTAGATACTGGGAACTTTAACTTCGGGGTTATTTTGGAAGTTGGTGGCGAATTTTTCAGCGTTGCGACCTTCGTTTTGATAGTCGATTTCCTCAAAGAGTTTGGTGCCGAATTCATCCACAATCAGGGTGAGGTCGTGGCCGAGATTGAGGGGTAATAAACGACCGAATTTTTGGGCAGCCCAGCGCATTAGGTATAAATCGAGGCTTAAAAGCGCCCGCAGCCCGGGTCTTTGCACTTTAACGGCTACTTCTTCGCCGGTGGGTAGAATAGCTTTGTAAACCTGTCCTAAACTAGCGGCAGCCACCGGGGTGGGGGATATTTCTCGATAGGCTTTTTCTACGGACATTCCCAATTCGGTCTCGATAATGGCAAAAGCAATGTCGTTATCGAAGGGGGGAAGTTGGTCTTGCAGTTTAACTAATTCGTCTAAAAAGTCTCTGCGAACGAGGTCGGGACGGGTAGAGAGAGCTTGACCGACTTTGATGAAGGTGGGGCCTAAACGGGTGAGAATTTGCCTAAGTTCGCTCGCACGCCGGTATTTATTGGCTTCTTCTTGCTTTGTCCATTTGTCCCAGAGGAGACTGAGGAGAAATAATCCTAAAGACCAAATAATCACGAAAGCACGACCGAACAATTGCCAAGGTTTGTAACGGTATTGTTGAGCGATCGCTTCTGCACTGTAAGGAGTGAACTGTGTTTCTTCTCGTTTCCGGTCAGTTTGACTGTCTTGATGCCGACTCACAAGCTAATCTCTATATATCTTACGCCACTTGATATTGTAGCTAAGTTCCTGACATCAGTATACAAAACTACACATTATTTAATAATTGTTATAATTCCCTGAGAAATCATAAGTATTTATGGCTGGACTGCCGGGGAAATTCTCGGCTAGTGGATGTCCTCAAGTACCTGATGGATATTTTCAACAAGCTGTTCTATAAAGGTAACGGCATCATTAACGAGATTTTCATCGATATTCCAGCGACTGCCAATGCCATAACTCGGGTCTATATCAGCTTCATGGGCGATTTTGTTCCTTCGATCAACAATTGCGCTAAGTTGGCTTTTAATATCTTTGGCTGGTTTATTTAGCTTGCCAGCCACTTCTTCCCACAATTTCTTGGCTGAAATTAGTCTAATGGCCTCCGCTATTTTGTCCGGTTGTTGAAAGCTTTTATAGCTGAGGTTTTCTCTAATTTCAGCTTCCAACCAATAATTACTATTAAGTTTGTTAGTGAGAAGATTTTCAATCATTGGTAGTACCTCGGAAATTGAGCGAGATTCTTGACCAAAAAAAGAACCGTAGTTTTGTTGAATTTCGTTTTCTAACCAAGAGCCAATACTAATAGCTATCAATCGTTCTTGTCGTGCGCCATCTAGGGAGACTTGAAAACGAGAAAAGGCAGAGGGTTCTGAACGTTGGCCTCGATAAATTTCTAGCATTCCTAGAGTAACCACTTCGTGAATATAATAATCTAAAGCGCTCACAGTCAGGACTAAAGCGGCTCTGAGGATATCCGATACATCTGGGGCGGGAGTAGTCTGAGATTTGAGAGAATTGTGGATAGCGATTAAGTCACGAACGCGAGCAATGCTAAGGCGAAATTGTTCAATTGCTAACTGCATAAATCTCGGAGGTAAGACCGATAACTTTGTCTGCCAATTCAGCAAAAATCTTCTTAAAGTCTTCTTGTTTTTCTTGAGCTTTATCCAATACTTTACCTTGCCATTTAGCCGAGCGCAATTGTTCATCAGTTAACGCAAAAACAGGCCGTTGATGTTCTTGGGATAAAGCAATAAGACTATTAAAATTAGGGATTTTTACTAGAGTACAGCAGTCTGGTACACCATTCTCATGGTACATCGAATCAGGTAACATCATGGCATTTTTTTTTAGGGCTGGAATCATTTTATCGCTGATATTTTGCTCGATTGTGTTAATCCATTTTTGAAAAGCTTGTGTTTCTTTCCTCCGAATAATTCGATAGTTCTGAACAATAGTTCCCAAAAAATGTAGGTTAACTTCGGGGAAGGGATAGTTGGCTGTTTTGAGAATTGGTAAAGCACTAGCTGCCTTGGCCCATTGATACCACTTAGGCAAGATTTTAGTTAGAGAATCGATAGCCATAACTGAGAAAAAATCCGCTGCGGTTGGCACAATAAAAAAGTTACTGGTCATCAGTATATTTTGATTGATTGACCCCAAACTGGGACTCATATCGATTAAAATATAGTCAGCTTGGAATTTTTCGGCAGTTTTGTCTAATAAATATGTAATCGCACCGGGGACATTTTTTAAAGCTTGAATTGACCCACTAAGTTCTTGAGCAATACCTAGGGTAACTTCATATTCAGCTAACCCCACATGACCGGGCAGTAAAAATAAATCATCACGACCATAAATAGGAACACAGTCCACAGCTTCGATTAATCTCGGTTGAGATTCAAAAGCGGGTGCTAAAGCTGTTTTAATATTAGAGTAAGTATTGTAGATAGCCTGTAGTCTTTCTTCTGTATCTTCACTTTCTTTAGCCAAAGCCATACCAGTTAAGTTACATTGAGGATCGGTATCGACAATAATTACTCTTTTGCCCTTCTCAGCAAGCATCCAACCAAGGTTAAAAGTGGTTGTAGTTTTGCTCACTCCACCTTTATGATTAAAAAAAGCTATTTTTTGCACCATGGCATTAATTATATTTGAAGATTGCTGTCTTTGGTCGTCATTATAACATGATGCGGGTTAAGCAGATTTTGCCATGATTTCTAGGGAAGAATAGGGCTAACCAACTAGGCTATCATCAGAGTTTCGGATTCCTCGTTTTAATGCCTAGCAATTAAAGAAAAATTGCGTCATGGTTTCCACCCTAACACCCCCAACCGGATATTTAAGCAATTTCATCGGGATTAATGCCCAATTCTCGCAGCTTTTGGGCTAATTTTTCCGCCCGTTGTTGTTCTCTTTCTTTGGCTAATCTTTCCTGTCGGGCCGACTCTTGAGGGGTGGGAACCAATTCACCCGATTCGGTGAAATAGCGCAATTTATTGGCAAAAATTCCTAAATATAATCCTAGTTGCTTACTCCATAAATAACCGTTTTCATTGGGGGTAATCGGTTGGTATTGTCCCTCGATTAAAGTGAATCCTTGCCATTCTAAAGTATTGGGATCAAACCAAAAATATTCAGGAGTCCGGAAAGTATGCTGATATAGTTCCTTTTTAGCTTTTCTGTCCACATTAGCGGTGGAATCGGAGATAATTTCGATGATTACATTGGGATATTTACCCCCTTCTCCCCAGACAACCCAACTTTTTCTAGGACGTTTTTCCGTATCTAAAACCAAGAAAAAATCTGGTCCACAAAAATCTCGCTGTTTCAGTTGCCTTTCGTTATAATAAATAGTCAAATTGCCCGAAGCATAGTAATCGTTTCTATCTTGCCAGAGCCAATCAAGACAAGATAATAATAAAATAATTTGTTGTAAATGCAGATCACTTTCCACGGGTGGTTCATCACTCCATAAATCGGTGGGAGGACAGACAATATCGGTAGCAATATCTAGGGTTGTCATCGTTTATAAACCCATTGAGTCAATTTGGGGTGATTCTAGCAACAAGGCACAATCAATACAATTATATTATAAGTCCGATCGTTTTGCTTGTATATAGGGTGTGCTGAAAAAGTTTGTTGGTGGGGTTAGGAGTCGGTTGGAGAAGTCAGAATACCATGACCTCAATCCCCTTCGTTGAAGGACTTATAAAAACCAGAAGAAAGCAATTAAAATAACAGTGAGAGTGGCGGCAAAAATGAGAGCGTATTCAATTTTTTTACTGAAAATACCAATAACAATGACTAGGGTAATTGCCAGAAGAAACACACCGATATAGACTAGATCTTGAGTACCTGAATTAACTAAATTATTATTTAAAGTCGGTGTGGGTGTGGGAGTTTGTAGAATTGTTGATGAGAGACTAATCGTGGAGGTAATGAACATAAATATTTATGACTACCATAGAACTAATTTTATACAGTAAACCGGACTGTCATCTTTGCGAAGGGTTGCTAGAGAAACTAGAAAAAATCCGTCAACCGGAGTGGCAGTTAGAAATTAGGGACATTACCAGTCGAGAGGATTGGTTTAACGCTTATCAGTACGAAATCCCCGTCCTCTGTCAAAAACTGGCCAAGGGGGAAAAAATCCTTCCTCGTCTTTCCCCCCGGGCAAATGCCGAACAATTGGCCCGTCTTTTAGCCAATAATTTAACCTAGGGGCTAATTACCCGGACCAGGAATAACGACCGGACTAGGAGAGGGAGAAGACTGGGCGACCGGTTGCGGTTTGGCTGCGGGTTGAGTTTGATACCATTTAAAGTGTTGGTAGGCCGTGCGCGATATTTGTTGAATCAGAGTCCTAGCGTTACTATCATTGTGGGGACGTTTCACCATCACTGCTCCTAGATAGCGTTTCCCGTTGGGCATATCAATAATCCCCGCATCCGCTAACATCGAGCCAATATCACCGGTTTTATGGGCAATATCGGCGGATTTCTCGATACCTTGCGGCAGCAGGGTGCGAGTGCGCGTTTCCTGCATAATATTCAATAGACGATCGCGGGAACGTAAACTGAGTAATTCCCCTTGATTAACTTTTCCTAAGATTGTCACCAAATCTCTCGGACTTGTGGTATTGGTTCCTTCCAAGTCGGGTAAAGCGTTATTAATTACCGTACTGGTCAAACCCCAAGCTTGAAAACGCCGATTAAGAGCCTCTTTGCCGCCCATCCGCTTAATTAACATATTAGTAGCGGTATTATCGCTAATTACGTTCATTTTAGTGGCGGTTTCTAGGGCAGTATAGGTTTTATTCACTCCTAAATACTGCATATCCCCGGACCCACTGGCCATGACATCCTTAGTGGCCACAAGGGTTTCATCGAGACGAATTTTCCCCGCGTCCACATCCTCAAAAAAGGCGACCAGAATCGGTATTTTAATCGTACTAGCGGCGGCAAAAATAGTATCTCCGCGAAAATTAGCGTAAGCACCGTTATCGAGGTCAATAAATAAAGCTCCCGCCTGTAATTTCGGATATTTGACCGCTAAAGCTTGTAATTTCTGGTTAAGGCTGCTGAGATTTTCGTTGAAAACTAACGTGGTCGGTTTTGGGGTGACGGGTTTGGGAGTCGGGGAATTAGTAGCGGTGGGTTTTGGGTGTAGAGGTAATTTGCTCGGATCCACCACGGTTAAAACCGTACCAGCGATCGCACCTAAACCGACACCAAGGATAGAGAAGCGAAGAACCTGAAGGAGAAAAGAAGCGATTAGGTTAGTTTTACGCTGTTTTTTTGCCTTTTTAACCGGTAAAGACTTTTTTTTGTTGTTTGAGTCCATGGACCTAGGGGAATTAAGGCCAGATTGGACTTTAGTAGGACGACGAGTTACTTGACGAGTCACGGTTTTCCTCAAGGGTATCCAGATTTATTATCGATCGCTAGGAGAATTTTTTTTCTTGCCCTTGAGACTATCAAGACCGAGAAAAAGTTGCCCGATACTTTCAATATGACCGATAATACCCCGCAGCAGGGCTAATTCCTCCACCGTGGGACGGGCCCGATGATAAAATTGCCGGAATTTCTCCATCCTAGCGGCGGCGGTGTGGGGGTAAAGATAGCCAATTTTGAGCAAAAAGCTCTCCAAGTGCTGATAATAGCCTTCTAGAGCCTCAAAAGTGGCATTAGGGGGCGTTTCTAACGGGGGTTCGAGCCTATTTTCCGTGGCCATTTGGTACAGTTCGTAGGAGCAAACCGCCACCGCTTGGGCGAGATTGAGGGAGGAATATTGAGGATTAGCGGGAATACCGACAAAACGCTGGGCGTGGTTCAGTTCGCTGTTACTTAAACCCCGGTCTTCTGGCCCGAAAATTAAGGCCGATTCCAGGTTAGGGGTGAGTAACCAGGGTAAGGCAGTCTGGGGTGTTTCGAGGGGAGTATTCAGGTGACGGGGTTTCGAGGTGGTGGCAATGATGCGATGACAACCCTGCAAAGCTTCCGCAAGGGTGGCTACCTGTGAACAGTTTTCTAGGACTTCAATCCCGTGTACTGCCATGCGTCGCGCTTCTTCTGCAAGGATATCACAGGCAGGATTGACGATAATTAAGCGACTTAAGCCCATATTCCGCATAATTCTGGCAGTGGAACCCACATTTAAGGCTCCGGCCGGTTCAACCAAAATAATTCTCAGGCGATCGAGCGGGGAACTCTGATTATTTTCATCTACACTCATAGATAAGGCGCAGTTTTTGACTTTTTAATTTTAATCATGGCACGTCAGGTCTCGAAGTCCGATCTTCCCAGTAAAATTTGTCCCGTTTGCGGTTTATCGTTTACTTGGCGCAAAAAGTGGCAAAATTGTTGGCATGAGGTCAAATACTGTTCAGAACGCTGTCGTCGTCGCAAGTCCTCAACTAATGAGTAAAAAGCCGAGAATTTTAACTATGAGATAGGCACTCTTGCAAAAGGCAATTTTTAGCTGAGGACTTAGATGGGTGATTAATTTTGCTTAGGTACTCTATTAGCTTTTAATTTTACAGCTAATTTAGTAAGCTAATATTTGGCTAAATTAACTTTTTCTTAAGAGAATCTCAATGCACATTGCCTGGTTAGGAAAAAAATCTCCTTTTTGCGGTAACGTTACCTATGGGCGAGAAGTGACTAATTCTCTGCTCGATCGAGATTATCAAGTCAGTTTTCTGCATTTTTCTTCCGAAAAACCCACCGTAGGCGATTGGCCTGACTTTTACGACGAAATCACCCTGCCACGTCTCTATAGTTCCCAAGTCTATACTATTCCCACCCTGAAATCGAGTCGGGTTCTACAGGATAAACTCAGGGAACTGAAACCCGATCTAGTTCATGCGTCCTTACCCCTGTCTCCCCTCGATTTTCTGCTACCAGAAATTTGTGAGTCTTTAGATTTGCCTCTGGTGGCGACTTTTCACCCGGCTTTTGATAGTAAAATTCGCAATCTGATCTCTAGTACCCAATTATTAACCTACCAACTACACGCCCCTTTTTTAGCTAATTACGATAAAGTAATTATTTTTTCCACCTCTCAACGGGATTTTTTAGTTAAATTGGGGGTTCCCGAAGAAAAATTAGCAATTATTCCCAATGGGGTTGATGTTAATAAGTATTGTCCAGGACCATCGAATATTAAAGCTCAATATAATGCCGATTGTTTATTTGTTTATCTCGGTCGGATCATGCCGGAGAAAAATGTAGAATCTTTATTGAAAGCTTGGAAAAAAACCAGTTTAGGTGATAGATGCAAACTGCTCATTGTTGGTGATGGTCCGTTAATTCCTTCCCTTAAACCTTTTTATGGAGAAGAAGATGGTATTATCTGGTTAGGTTTTATCGGTGATGAAAATAAACGAATTGAAATTTTGCGCGGGGTTGACGGCTTTATTTTACCCTCATTAGTGGAAGGTTTATCGATTTCCCTCTTGGAAGCGATGGCCTGTGGTGTTGCTTGTATGGCTACGGATGTGGGGGCCGATGGGGAAGTGTTAAAAGGTGCGGGAATAGTTCTAGATACTAAAGGACTAATTACCCAATTAAAAACTCTCTTGCCCGTATTACGAGATCATCCCGAATTAACAACAATTTTAGGACAAAAAGCCCGTCAAAGAGTTTTAGACTCTTACACTCTCAGTAAAAATATCGATCGCTTACAGTTAGTTTATCAAGAAGTGTTAGCCAAAAAACAATCTTCTCTTAGCTACTTTCACTAAGGAATTTATATGACGATTGCCCGGACAATTTGCTTGGGATTTATTGCGGTAATTTTAGCGGGAACTTCCCTGTTGATGTTGCCTGTTTCTACCACTAGCGGCACTTGGAATGACCCAATTGTTGCCCTCTTTACCTCCACTTCTGCTGTCTGTGTTACGGGTTTAGCAGTAGTAGATACGGGTACTTATTTTTCTTTTTGGGGTCAATTATTTATTGCTTTATTAGTGCAAGTGGGGGGTTTGGGATATATGACCACTACCACTTTTTTAATGTTATTAGTTGGGCGAAAATTTGACCTGAGACAGAAGTTAGCGATTCAAGAATCCTTTGATCGACCTTTCCTACAAGGTAGTCAAAGTTTAATGAAATCAGTGATTGCTACTACTCTAGTTTTTGAGTTAACAGCAACTTTGGTTATGTTAACTGTCTTCGCCCAAAAGTATGATTTTAGATATGCGGTATGGTTATCTTTATTCCATAGTATTAGTGCTTGGAATAATGCCGGTTTTGGCTTGTTTAAAGATAACTTGATGTCCTATCAATCCTCAATTATTATTAACTTAGCTATCACAGGATTGATCGTTTTTGGAGGTATCGGTTATCAAGTAATTATCGAGTTTTATACTTGGTCTATTCACCGCTTTCGATATAAAAGAAAAGGCTTTGTTTTTTCTCTTAACTATAAAGTTGCTATCAGTACAACTATATTTTTATTAGTGATGGGAACATTGGCTTTTTTATTTACTGAACAGGGAAATGGTGACACTTTGGCTAATTTATCAATTAAAGATAAATTGCTGGCCGCTTGGTTCCAATCAGTAACATCGAGAACAGCAGGATTTAATACCATTGATATCGGGAAAATTTCCGTAGAAGGTTTATCAATTACCATGGCTCTCATGTTTATAGGAGCCAGTCCTAGCGGTACAGGGGGAGGTATTAAAACCACAACCTTTAGGATTTTATATAACTGTACTCGCTCGGTTTTAAGAGGCCATGAAGAAGTGACTCTCTATCAAAGACGCATTCCTATGCCGTTAATTTTAAAGTCAATGGCGGTGGTTTTTGGTTCGGTTATAGCGATTATTATCTCCACCCTAGCTATCTCATTTGTGGAGACAGATTTTAAAATGATTCAACTGTTTTTTGAGGTAGTTTCTGCCTTTGGAACTGTCGGCTTATCTATGGGTATAACCGCAGCTTTATCGCCGATTTCTAAGTTAATTATTGTTTTTATGATGTATCTGGGACGGGTAGGAGTTATACTTTTAATAGCGGCTATTATCGGCGATCCGAAACCAACAGTGATTAATTACCCCGAAGAAAACCTTTTAGTGGGATAATTAATATCAGTTATCAGTTATCAGTTTCTCCTGTCTCCTCACTCATTGACACTAGCATTTTAAATGCGTAACAGTTTAACTTAAAATTATGCAATCAATTAAATTTTTTAGTAGTATGCGTCCCCAAAATCGTCAATTTGCCGTCATCGGATTAGGCAGATTTGGGCGCGCCGTCTGTGAAACCTTACGCAAACAAGGTTATCAAGTGGTAGCGACAGATATTGACGAAGGATTAGTAGCACAAGCGTTATCTGATCGAATAGTAGATAATGCGATCGAGCTTGATTCTACCAAACCTAACGCCCTGCGAGAAGCGGGAATTTTTGAAACTGATACGGTGATTGTCGCTATTGGTAAATACGTTGAAGAAAGTATCATTACTACTCTCAATTGTAAGGAAGCAGGGGTTAATTTTGTCGCCGCTAAAGCCTCCACAGAAATCCATGGAAAATTACTAAAAAAAGTTGGTGCAGATTTAGTAGTTTTTCCCGAATACGATGCCGGTTGTGAGTTAGCGCACCGTTTAACTAGACCGTCAATTTTAGAACGATTTGATCTCGATCCCGAACATAGTATTGTCGAGTTAAAAGTCCCGGAAGCTTTTCACGGTAAAACCCTAGCAGAGTTAGAAATTCGTAATCGTTATGGGTTAAATATTGTCGCTGTCGGTAATGCGGAAAAATTCAAGATTAACCCCAATCCCCAAGAAAGATTACACAAGGATTTAGCAATGGTGGTGATTGGTTCTAACCGAGATATTCAGCGTTTACCGATTTGACACTCCCCGCTCTAAAGAGACGGGGATTCTTGGTTCACAGAGATTACTTGCTTAGACAGAATTGCTTCTGAAAAAGTAGAGGTATTCTCTCCCCAAGCGTTTATTGGATCTAG
>NZ_SFBY01000324.1:0-5270 GCF_007095505.1 Microcystis sp. M_QC_C_20170808_M3Col | reverse complement strand
AGTAAAAACATTTTGGCCGCAGGACTTGCGGTGTCAGTCTGTAGAGCGACCATAAGACCAGAACAGAGTAAAACTGTTAAGGCAGGTGCGGAACCCCGCAAGGGAAAGAAGCAGAAACCCAAATCGTGAGGTTTGGGAATCACCGTCCGTTTTACGGCGGTGAGGATGTCAACTCCGGACGACCAGCTACTGTTCCGGCGTTCCGACGTTGCCCAAAACCAGAGACTTCCTACCGCACCATTAAGATAACTGCTAGATTAGCTGACCAATTTTGTTTAGCTGTTAATTTTTGTAAAAAAAAACTCGTCTGTATCCTATTGTACAGCTAGACTAAAAATAGCTAAAAAAAGCAGTTAGATCGGCAAGAGGGAAAAGGTAAAAACCCTGACTGGAAGATGACGGGTAAATACGCAAATAATCCTGAATTACCGCTCTAAAATTGGCTTTACCGACAGCGAGAGGCCAGATTAATCAGGGAAATATCGTCAGATAAACTAATCAATATAGCTTCTTAGGTGTCTGGGAGTGAAAAAGACAGAGAACGGAGTCTTTCTAGTTTCTATAACTGCACTAATCAGAGACCTAGAACTTAGCTCTAAACCGACAACTAAATTATCAGGAGAATTGGGGTTATGCTGACTCTACACACGCTGACCAATGATAGTATCTCTTGTCCCTTGTCCGATCGCGTGGAGAACGTCAATTTCCACTACGAATTAGAACATCAAATTCATCCCACCTACGGCCTCGAAAACCTAGGCATGAAAAATCTCGGTCGCGTTTATCGCAATCTTTCCGTACCGCAATTAGTCGAACAGGCGATCGAACGTCATGAGGGCGTTTTAGCCGATAATGGGGCTTTAGTGGTGGAAACGGGTAAATATACCGGTCGTTCCCCCAAAGATAAATTCATTGTCAAAGAAGCCAATAGCGAAAAGGAAATCGACTGGAATCAGCATAATGCCCCGATTAGCGAGGAAAAATTCCAGCAGTTATACCGAAAAGTCCTCGCCTATGTGCAGGGAAAAGACCTATATATCTTCGATGGTTACGTCGGGTCCGATCCTAATTATCGCTTTGGCGTGCGCGTCGTCACCGAAATCGCCTATCATAACCTCTTTGCCCATCAGTTATTCCTCCGGCCCAGTGCGATCGAACTAGCTGCCCATCAAACTGATTTTACCGTGATTGCCCTGCCGGGGTTACAGGGAGATCCCGAGGATGACGACCTGAACAGCGAAGCCTTTATCGTCCTCAACCTGGCCAAAAAAATCGTTCTCATCGGTGGCACTCGCTACGCTGGCGAAATCAAAAAATCCGTCTTCTCGATGATGAACTACCTGATGACCAAACAAGGGGTTTTACCGATGCACGGTGCCGCTAACATGAATAAACACGGTCATACAGCCCTCTTTTTCGGTCTTTCCGGTACGGGTAAAACCACCCTTTCCGCCGATCCTAAACGCAGCCTGATCGGTGATGATGAACACGGTTGGTCAGAAGACGGCATTTTTAACTTTGAAGGCGGTTGTTACGCTAAAACCATCCGTTTAAGTGCCGAATACGAACCCCAAATCTGGGCGGCGATTCAATTTGGCACTATTCTGGAAAACGTTATCCTTTCCGCCGATAATCGCCTTCCCGACTACGATGATGGACGTTTGACCGAAAACACCCGCGCCGCCTATCCCCTGCGTTATATCCCTAATTGTGCCGTATCTGGCATGGGAACCCACCCGAAAACTATTATCTTCTTAACTGCCGATGCTTTTGGGGTACTGCCACCAATCGCCAAATTAACCACGAACCAGGCGATGTATCATTTCCTCTCCGGTTATACTAGCAAATTAGCGGGAACGGAACGGGGAATCACCGCCCCACAGGTGACTTTTTCCAGTTGTTTCGGTCAATGTTTCTTCCCTCTGTCACCCCTCGTCTATGCCCAAATGTTAGGGGAACGTTTAGAACAACACCCCGAAACCTCCGTTTATCTGATTAATACTGGTTGGTCCGGCGGTCCTTATGGAGTCGGCGATCGCATTTCGATCAAACACACCCGCGCTATGGTTTCCGCTGCTTTAAATGGCGATTTAGAGGAAGTAGTTTTCCATCCTCATCCCATCTTTCAAGTTCTCGTCCCCGAAATTGTCCCCGGAGTTCCCAAAAAAATCCTCGACCCGCGACAAGCATGGCAAGATGGCGAATCCTACGACCTACAGGCGCGAGAATTGGCCCATCGTTTCGTGGAAAATTTCCGTCAATTTACCACTGCCTCCCAAGAAATAATTGCAGCCGGTCCAATTTGGGAATAACAACATCAAGGAATCGGTTATCAACTATCAGTTAAGGTGAGATTTTCTCAGAGTTTGATTGCCGTCGGGTGTATTGGGGCAGCCTAATACACCAGCAATACTGCTATCTATTGCCCATAGCTTGTCCGGCAAGATAACCAGTGGTCCAAGCGCTTTGAAAATTAAATCCCCCCGTGACTCCATCGATATCTAGTACTTCCCCGGCAAAATATAACCCCGGACAGATTTTACTTTCCATAGTTTTAAAATCCACTTCCTGAAGATTCACTCCCCCAGAGGTAACAAATTCCTCCTTAAACACCCCTTTTCCTTTGATTTGATATTCCCCTTGCTGTAATTCAATCATTAATCGATTGAGAGTATTTTTAGATAATTCTGCCCAGGGAGTTTCCGAGTTAACAGTCAAGTAACTTAATAAACTCTGCCAAAGACGCTTGGGTAACTGCTCAAAGGGACAATAATTAAAGAGTTTTCTTTTGGGATATTCACTTTTAGTTTGTAAGATAATTTCTCGCAATTTTTCAGGATGATAATCCTCCAACCAATTAATTATTAAAGGCATTCGGTAATGATGCTCGTGAAGTAACCGCGCTCCCCAAGCAGAAAGTTTTAAAATAGCCGGTCCACTAACTCCCCAATGGGTAATTAACAAGGGTCCGATTTGTTCTAATTTGCTTCCCCCAAGACGAACTCGCACTTTATCCACAGTAACCCCTAACAAATCTTTCAGACGAGGATCGGCAATTTGAAAGGTAAATAAAGAAGGGACAGGAGAGATTAGAGAATGACCTAAATCTTGAGCGGTGCGATAACCAAAAGGACTACTTCCCGTCGCAATTAACAGCTTATCTGCCCTAATTTGCTCATCTCTTTTTAATTCAATCAAAAAACTTTCTTCCTGTTTTTTTACCGATTTGACTGGGGAATTTAGCCTTAAATTAACCCCGGCAAAAGTCGCACTTTCCCGCAGACAATTAACAATAGTTTCAGAATTATCGGTGCTGGGAAACATTCGCCCATCCGCTTCTGTTTTGAGTTTTACCCCCCGCAATTCAAACCATTTAATAGTATCTTGGGGTTGAAACCGACTAAAAGCTCCCCGTAGTGCTTTGCCACCGTGAGGATAATAATTAACCAATTGAGAAACATCAAAACAATGATGGGTGACATTACAGCGTCCCCCTCCCGAAATCCGCACTTTCACCAGAGGTTCTTTTGCCGCTTCTAGGATAGTAACGCCAGCTTTTGGGTTAGATTCTGCCGCTTTAATTGCTCCAAAAAATCCCGCTGCCCCGCCACCAATTACGACTATTTGAGTCATATATCAAGGAAAAAGTTAAGTTTAAACCGCCAAAAATCGCTGAATGACTTCTTGACTTAATTCGCTCGTGAAACCGGAAGCAACAATTCCACCTTTTTGCATGGCGTAATATCGATCAGCTTGGCGGACAAAATGCAGGTGTTGTTCTACTAATAAAACGGCGATTCCTTTGCTGGCAACAATACGCCGCACCGCTGCTTCAATTTCGAGAATAATTGACGGTTGAATGCCTTCCGTGGGTTCATCTAAAATTAATAATTTCGGTTCCCCCACTAAGGCGCGAGCGATGGCTAATTGCTGTTGTTGTCCACCGCTTAAATCTCCTCCCATCCGCGATAACATTTTTTTTAAAACGGGAAACAAATCAAAGATTTCTTCGGAAATTGTGGCATTTTTTCTCCTTGTGGGTAAAGCTTCCAAACCGAGAATTAAATTCTCTTTTACCGTTAAACGGGGAATAATATCCCTCCCCTGCGGCACATAACCCAGTCCTAATCTGGCTCTTTGATCTGAGGTTTTATTAATTAGGTTTTGTTGCTCATAATTAATTGTTCCCGCTCGCGGTTTTAAGATACCCATCAAGGTTTTTAATAGGGTAGTTTTACCCACGCCATTACGTCCGATTAAACAGACCATTTCTCCCGCATTAATGTTAAGATCAACATTTCTTAAAATATGACTTTCTCCGTAGTAAACATTGAGATCAGATATGTGTAACATTGTCAACCCTTTTTAACTAATTTTAATTGTTTGACTTTTTATTCTTCCGAGGAACCCAGATAAACTTCAATAACTTTCGGATCATTTTGAATTTGCTCCATATTCCCCTCACATAGAACAGTTCCTTGGTGTAAAACCGTGACTTTGCGGGCAATTTGACGGACGAACTCCATATCGTGTTCAATGACAATAATTGAATGACTTTCCGCTAGATTTAATAACAAATTACCCACGTTTTCCGTTTCCTCATCGGTTAATCCTGCTACGGGTTCATCTACTAGCAGTAAATCTGGTGACTCGGCTACTAATTGGCCAATTTCTAGGCGTTGTTTTTCCCCGTGGGACAGTAAAGAAGCGGGTAAATCAGCTTTAGCAGTTAACCCGATAGTTTCCAATAAACCAATAACTTTTCTGCTATCTTCTAGCGGAAGACGACCGAAAAGAGTTGAGAAAACATTTTTATTACGGTTGCTAACTAAATCGAGATTTTCTCGGACAGTTAGATTTAAATATACCCTAGGAGTTTGGAATTTGCGACCAATACCCAAACGAGCGATCGCATATTCGGGAATTTTGCGGAGATCTCGACCTTTAAATAATACCCGTCCGATGGTGGGTTGCACTTTCCCCGTAATCACATCTAAAAAAGTGGTTTTTCCCGCACCATTGGGACCGATAATCACCCGCAATTCTCCCGTATCCATACTGAAATTAAGATTATTGAGAGCTTTAAAACCCCCAAAACTAACGGTAAGATTCTCGATTTCTAAGATTTTTCCAGTCATAATTTCTAAGAGGGAACAGGGTATAGGGGAAGTGGGGAAGTGGGGAAGTGGGGAAGTGGGGAAGTGGGGAAGTGGGGAAGTGGGGAAGTGGGGAAGTGGGGAAGTGGGGAAGTGGGGAAGTGGGGAAGTGGG
>NZ_SFBY01000323.1:0-15922 GCF_007095505.1 Microcystis sp. M_QC_C_20170808_M3Col | reverse complement strand
AGATGTCGTGAGGATTTTCTCCACAAGCTATCCCGTAAGATAGTTAACGAAAACCAAGTTATTGCGGTAGAAAACCTCAATGTTAAAGCCATGGTACCCAATCATAATTTAGCTAAGGCTATTAGTGATTGTGGTTGGGGAATGTTTTGTACAATGCTCAAATACAAGGCAGAATGGCAAGGAAAAACCTATATTGAAGTTGATAGGTTTTTCCCTAGTTCTAAAACTTGTCATGTCTGTCTGAATCAAGTGGGTAGTTTATCCCTTGATGTTAGGAGTTGGACTTGTGTGCATTGCAAAACAATCCATGACCGGGACATAAATGCGGCAATAAATATTCGAGATGAAAGCTTACGGATATTGTCGTTAGGAAAAGCGCGATACTGCCCAGGTCGGGGATGTCAGACCAAAAGCTGGGTGTAAGTCCGTCTTGAGGAACCCTCCCCCGTGAAATAGGAAGCTCTCAACGACCTTGAGAGTAGTTCACATCAGCATCGCAGTTAGAACCTGTAGGTAAGCGCATTCTTTAACTTTTCCAACAGTTTCTTAACTCCACAAACACTAAATCCGTTGAGTATAGGCTACTTATGAAGACAGGCAAAAGACACTCATGCAAAAGGCAAAAGTGGGAATAAATAATCAGTCTTTAATAACTGGATTTAGTATAAAAACTCAAATCTGATCCCCGATAGCTCTCTCGGAGTCTCGGAGTCTCCTACTTAATTTCTTAGGCCATAATTAAAACTCAATAACTTTAACCATAGGCGAGGATTGTCTTTTTCTAGCCAGCTTTGGGAGTTTTTTAACCATTGGGGAAACCAGGAACCAAAAAGCAGATTTTTGACTCCATCAAGGCTAAAATCGAGATAAGAACCCAACCAACGAATTAAATCCTGACTGCCAGCCATTTCTGCTATCCATAACAGTAAAGCGGGGTTTTTTCTGGCCGCTTTAATTGCTAAACGGCTAAAGGTCAACCAATCAGTTTTATCCTTAATAAAAGTTTCAGAAACCTCCGGTGGTTCGTCGGCCAATAAACCGAAAAATGTGTTTAACATGGCGTTAATTCTTTGGGGGGGTAAGGTTTTTCCCGTGGGAACCATCATTCCTTTAGAAAATAACCAAGTTACCGCCACATTACTTTGATAGGCACGCACATTTTCTAGGTCTTTAGCTGTTAGTAAATCGTGTTTCAATGCCGTATCCAAAAGATGGGTTAAGCGCTCTAAATTACGCACCAAAGAACCGAACCCAGTAAAAATTAACGGTGATTGCAGGGAGGCAGCATCACCGATGGCTAAAATGCGATCAAAGGAGACAATTCGATCTTTTTTCCCTGTGCTAAAATGCCCCGGGATATAACCAAAGGTTGGTTTTTTCCAAGTTAATTTTTCTGGGTCACACTGTCGATATTCCGGCAAAATAGTAAAGAAATCTTCGTACATTTCCAACAGAGAACCGGGGTTATCGGGATGGACTTGATGATAGTGAAATAGATAAAAGGTTAATTCTTTTCCTTCCCCCGGAAATAATTCCCAAATTAATTGCCTACCTTTAGAAATATCGCCATGGGAATTTAAGACATCGCCATAGTGAGAATCCCACACCAGCGGCTCGAATCCTTCTACTACTGCCCCCACCGTCGGACAGACACTATCAAAGGCACGCACTCCGTTTAATTGCCAAGCGATGGCAGAAGCGGAACCCATAGCATCAATCAATAAACGGCCTTTTATCTGTTGAATTTCCCCGCTATGATTAAGGGTGACAGTAACACTATTGGCAGTAATATCAGCCTTAATAAATTCGGTTTGATCGAGAATTTTACCGCCATAATCCTGTATTTTTTTACCGCAGGATTGCAGCAATTTATCGGAATTAATGGCGATATTTAAAACCGTGGGAGTATGGAGAATTTCGGCTTTCAGATGGGGGGGATTATTGCCATCAAAAAACTTATTAAAGCCATCGATGTATTCTTGGAAGATTAATTCCTCGAATTCTTCGGCAGTAAATAGGCCTAAATTAATTAAACTTTGAAACTCCGATCGAGAGATATTCCATTCCCGATTCATCCGTCCGAAAGGTAGTCTTTCTACTAAGAGGACTCGATAACCTAATTTGGCCATCTGTGCGGCGTGAATTGCCCCCAAGGCACCACCAATATAAATTAAGTCATAGGCGATGGGATGATCATTTTCCTCGCTGCTAGAGAAAATTACCGGCCGCGGTTGTTGGGGATTTTTGGCACTGTCGCGCCAACGTTTTTCCCACCAATACAAACGTTCTAAATCCGCCTCCCCTTGCGGCATTTTGCGGAAGTAGTGAACCGTTAGGGGATAGTCCGCTTCTAAATCTGTAAAAATTGAGTGATTTTTTTGATCGATGTTTGGTATCGTGTTATACTGCGGCGGAAAACGCTTTTGTAAAGCTCGATCGAGCTGCCGAATCAGGGATGTTTCTCGGTCATGCGATCGCTCACCCCAGCGGAAAACTTTTAAATAAGTAGTCCGTTGCAACGTCCAGACAAAGATCGACAATTCGATCGCCTCCGATAAGCGCAATCTCACCCCGTTAGGTGTATTTGTCTTGACACCGCTGGCGGGTTGCCAATCGGATTGTAACCACTGACAAACGGCGATCGAGTCGGGAGTCGGAATTTCTCTGTAAAGGATTTCTCTCATCTTGATTTAGCTATTACACCCAAAAATATCCAAAAGTACCAAGTCAAAAATGGTCCGATTACGCTAGACTACACAAAAAGTTTTCTGAAAAAAGTTTAAAAAACTTTACCTAAAATGTCGGCTTGAAGGAACTCTCGGTTTCACCTCGGAGATGAAAGGTTCCGCCAGCATAGAACAGCGAAGCACAGCTAAAAAGTAAGTGTCTAGTCTCCTAAAAAAATCTCGAATAACTTCTTCTTTTAAGGGTCTTGACCTACTCATGAAAATTAGCTACTGTATAAGTATAGCGGATAGGGTAATCAACCGCTCTAAAAACCCAGTAGTCTAATGACTAACGCTGTACCTTGACAATCAAAGATCTGGGGTTCTACCTAATTGTTCTAGTTTCTACCTGTAGGTAGGTAAAATCTTGGCAGGAACTAGACAACACAGTATTTGAAGCTAATACTTCAATTCAAGCAAATTTTGTAGAAGTACAACTATCGTGGGGCGCACGAAAAGTAACGCTTGGGGAAAGAACCACCTCTGTTTTAGATAACGCAAGGAATCTAAAGTAAGTGGACTTGTTGAACCAAGAATCCCTCGCATGAGTGCTTCGGGGAGCGTCAAATACCTAGATTAATACACAGCCAGCCCCATCTGATTATGAATTATCCCATCCCGACTACCCCCGAAGAAATTGCCGCCCTCCGACAGCGTCCCGTCGATGAGGAGATGATCGCTGCCGTGATTGCGGGAATTATTAGAATGGCCCGCGCTCAGGGTCAATCTCTCGATGATCTTACTGAAGAAATTCTCGCAGAAGACCCGATTTTAGATCAAGTGCAACGACGTTGGTTAAGTCAGCTTTTGACTAATGCTTGGCAAAATTTAGCTGGATGGGTGTAATTGAGCGATGGAATGGCTAACAATCACTCTCGCTAGTGTTTTGACCCTGTTAACTCCGGCGGGGGCAATTATCGATACGGTTTTAGCCCATACCCTTCGCTCCCAAGTCCAAAAAGTGGAACAATTAGCCGTGAGGGTCGATAATACTCCCAATTATCAGGCTCTGCAAGGCAAAATCGATCGAGTTCGCATTTCTGCAAGGGGAATTTATCCCCTTGCTGATGTTCGCATTGAGAAGATCGAGCTAGAAACTGAGCCAATTAGCCTCGATTTGCGGCGATTACAGCAAAAAAACGGCAGTTTAGCCGCCGCCTTGCGCCGACCAGCTGCGGGGGCATTGCATCTCGTCCTCACGGAAACTAATGTTAATCAAGCTCTACAATCGGCAGCGGTCAAAGAACAAATTCAGACCCTGATTAATAATCTGATTCCCTCTAGGGAAGAATCTGATAGCACAAAATATCAACTTAGTCAAGCAAGTTTTAACTTTCTTAATAATAATCGAGTCGCTCTGAGGCTGGAGCTAGAGACACAACGGCCGGACGAACCGGCAGCCAGCCTCGATCTGAGCTTAGAAGTGGGATTTAAGCTAGTGCAGGGGCGAAAAATCGAGCTTATTGACCCCACAGCCACTCTTAATGGTCGTCGCCTCTCCTCGCGTCTTCTCAAGGGGTTTGCCGAGGGTATATCCACCCAGTTAGATTTAAAAAACTTCGAGAAACAAGGAATTATCGCCCGCCTTCTCCAATTGCAGATCGACGATGATAAGCTGAGTATAGCCGCCTTTGGCAGCATTGAACCTCGATCGGGGAACCCCAATTAAATTTAACGGTCGGAAAACAGGAGATGTTTCAGTATTATGCCGAGTTCTCGCTCTAGCGATAAAATCTCTTTACCTTGGATAATTGGTATCGGCCTCGCTTTATTTACTGCTGGTGGGGCCACTGCTTGGTTTGCCGTCCATCACCTATCTTCCTCCCAGAAAAACAGCGAAAACCCGATTGAATCTCCCACTCCAGTGCCGATAAGTCAATCACCAATTGTTAAACCAGTTTCTCCCGGTCCAGTGGAGACAAGTCCGACAGCAACTCCTGCAGATATTCCTGTTAGGGAAAATCGACAGGTTTATTGGTTAAAAGTGACTGATACGGGTAATCAATTAGTCACCCAAGAAATTACCGTTCAAAAAGCAGATAGCGACGACCGAGAGTTAACAGCAGTATTGAAGATTCTATTAGCTGGTCCAAGTAATCCTCCGGATATGACTACTATTCCCCCCGGGACTAAATTACTTGATTTAAAAGTAGATAAAACTGGAATTAAGATTAATCTCTCGCGCGAGTTTGGCACTGATGATGGCCCTGATATGTTGATCGGTCGTTTGGCACAAATCATCTATACTACTACCACCGAGAATCCCAATGCCAAAGTCTGGATTCAAGTGGAAGGAAAACCACTAGAATTATTAGGAGAAGGCCACGGTATTGAAGTTGCCCAACCGATGACTCGTAAGTTTTTTAAGGAGAATTATCAATTGTAATTTGTCCGCGCATTTCAATTGTTGGTTGCGATAGCGAATTGAAGTTAACTAGGGGGATTACTGGGGGGATAGGGAAAAAGAATTGGATAGGGAATTTTAATTCCTTCTTGCTGATAGCGTCGGTGTAGGAGTTTAATAAATTCGTGTTTAATGGTGAGATGTTGAAAAAATTCTTCTTCTACCACCTTGAGATAAACTGTTAGCAGAATACTATAGTAATCGAATTTACGATAAAGGATCAAGGGTTGATAGTCACCGAGGTTAGGTTGCAATAGCTGGGCGATTTCTTGCATGACTTCTAGGGTAACTTTTTCGACTTTTTCTAAGTCACTATCGTAACTAATGCCCACTTCCACGGGAACCAGTAGGGAGTGATCTGGTAAACTATAGTTACGGAAACTAGAAGAAATGATCTGAGCATTGGGAATAACCAAAAGATTATTGGTAATTTCTTCGACTACTGTGCATCTTAAATCCACATCTCGCACATAACCAGCTTCTCCTGTTCTCAGTTCTATATAATCTCCCGGTCTAACTTTTTTAGAAGTGATAATATTAATCCCCGACATTAAATTAGCTAGGGTATTTTGGAGAGCTAAACCGAGGGAGACACCCCCAATACCAAAGGCAGTAAGCATCGGAGTTATCGAAATGCCAATCGAGCTTAGAATAAGCAAAAAACCGCAGCTAAAAATCAGAACTTTGGCGAGAAATTCAAATAGGGAAGTTAGGGAAGAAATGCCATCATCTCCCGTGGTATAAACTCGTAATATTTCCACGGATAATTGAGCAACAACCCAAGTGGCCGAAGCTAAAAAAGCCACTAGCAGAAATTGTTTGCTCAGGAAAATGAGGGAGGGAAAGAGGGGAAGATTGGGAAGGGAGAGGGCAATATTTAAACCCAAAAGTCCGAACCAAAGTATACTTAATCCACGCAGGGAACGTAAAACCCCTTCCGAGAAACGCAGGTTTTTTTCTCTGGCAATCGATAAAAGTTGACTGACAACGCGCTGTTCTACGAGCCATCCCAACAGCAGGAAACTGAGGATGATGGTGATAGGTAAGATAATATAGGGCCAATCTTCCAGTCTGGTTAATAGGTTCATTGCTAGAGGGTTAGAAAAAGATGCGCTTTTGTCTTAATATTATTCCCCATTTCTCTATCTCTAGCAGCGGCGGTGGAATTTTGGGGCAAAAAGTTGCAAAATGTAAAGATAAACTCATCTTTCCTTCGGCAGCTTGCGTGAATAGTCAGTTAGTTAAACCAAAATTCGGACTTTATCGATTCTTAATGGTTATAATCGTGGTTTTGTTCTTGATTAGCACCTATTTAATCACCTTTCATCTGGCTAAGATGTCAGATCCCTACATTAAAGAGGTGTTATCCCTACAAGGTAATGTCAGTCGCGGTTACGAAATCTTTCAGATTAACTGTGCTGCTTGTCACGGTCAGTTTGCTGATGGCATCGTCGGACCGAGTTTAGAGGACGTTTCCCATCGCAAATCGAGAATTAGTCTGATTGAACAGGTAATTAGCGGTAAAACCCCACCAATGCCCAAATTTCAGCCCGATTCTCAAGCTATGGCCGATTTATTGGTTTATTTAGAAAATCTTTCAAAAAACTGACTCTTGGCTGACATTGATGGTAAGCTAAGACCCATTGAAACTGGGTGGGGAATGGGGGAATGGGGGAATGGGGAATTTCAACTAAAACCCTAAAACCCTAAAACCCCAAAACCAAACCCCTGAGCGACTGATAAATTTTACTTATATAGAAAAATTTTGCTTCTATTTGGGTACGCTAGTAGAGACACTTAACGATAAATACTTATGTCTTGGCATTCCCAAGTTGAACCGGCAATTATCCAAGGAGATTTCTGGCAAGTTAGCCAGTTTTATCAAGAACTGATAGAAAGAGAACCCCTAGAAATTAGTCATTATTGGTATTTAGGATTAGCCTATCTTTTGGAAGCTAGGGAAGAAGAAGCACAAACTACTTGGTTATTCGTCCTCAGTCAAGGGGATGAACAGGAAATGACTGCGTGGACAGCAGATTTAGTCAATATTTTGCATGGGGAAGCGCAAAGACAAGTTAAGCTAAAAAATTGGCAATTAAGCTGGGTAATTCGTCAGCATATCTACCAGATAAATCCAGATAACCTAGAAAATTTATTATATTTAGTCCTGTTAGAAATTAAGCTAGAATATTTTTATCCCCAAAAACTTAAAGATTGGCAAATAGTTGATTTAATTAATTCAAACAAGTTAGAAACTTTCGATATAAATTTACTCCTAGACACAATCTATAAACTTCTAGATTGGCCAGCGCAAGAAGTTCTGGATATTATCATAACCCTTTTAAAAATAGAGTCACAACAATCGGCAATATTGGAAATTATCGAACAACATATTGAAAAAATTTATTATACCGATAAAACTAATGCTGTTATTTTGACTCTTAGCTGTCTAGATATTATACCCGATCGCTTACTACTTTTGTACAAAATTCATCAATACTATATCGAGACTGGTAACTTTGATTTGGCCTTAGAAACTGCTAATAAAATCAAGAATTTATCCAATGATAAAGCTGCAAAACTGGATGGTATTTATCTGCTGCTATATACGGAACTTTTAGCAGGTAATTGGTTAAATATTGACAATAAAACCCAAGAATATTATCAAGCAATTCAAAATAACTTAGAGCGGTGTCAATGTCCAATGAGAAATCAAGCTGAGGTTATTTCTATCACTTCTACCTTAGCTTATTTAAAAGATGACTTAGTAGGTAATCGCTGGTTAAGTAATCAGTTAGCCAAACTTTTTCAAGAGGCAGTTAGAAAAAAATTTAATCACGTTATTACCAAGTACAATAAACCTAAAGATGTCAATAAAAAGCTAAACATTGGCTATATTGCCCATACTTTACGGCGACATTCCGTCGGGTTTTTAAGTCGCTGGTTAATTCATTATCATCAACGAGACGACTTTAATATTCATCTCTACCTAGTCAATCAAGTCGAGGACGATATTACGGAACGATGGTTTAAAAATAAGGTGGATAAGTATGATAATTTACCTGCCAATCCCCAAATTATTGCCGAAAAAATTAATCAAGATAACATCGATATTTTAGTAGATTTAGATAGTATAACTCATGATGTCACCTGTCGAGTTATGGCACTTAAACCCGCACCAATTCAAATAACATGGTTAGGATTAGATGCCACAGGAATACCTGCTATTGATTACTTCCTTGTCGATAATCTAGTTCTAGAAAAAAATGCCCAAGAGTTTTATCAAGAGAAGCTTTGGCGCTTGCCTAACTGTTATCTTGCCGTGGATGGATTTGAAATCGGAACACCAACGCTAACCCGAGAGGATTTAAACATACCAGCAGACGCAATTACTTATTTAACTTTGCAAGTGGGATTAAAAAGAAATCCTGCCACAATTCGCTTACAAATGCAGATTATTAAAGCAGTACCTAACAGTTATTTATTAATCAAAGGTGCGGGAAGTGAAAAGCTTATCAAAGATTTATTTATCAGCATTGCTAAAGAGGAAGGAATCGATGAAAATAGATTGCGCTTTTTCTCAGGAGTTGCTAATGAAGAAATTCATCGCGCTAATCTCCAAATTGCCGATGTGGTACTCGATACCTATCCCTATAGTGGTGCAACCACTACTCTAGAAACTCTTTGGATGGGTATTCCTGTAGTGACAAAAGTTGGACAACAATGGGCCAGTCGTAACAGTTATACTTTTATGACTTATGCGGGAATTAGCGAGGGTATTGCTTGGAGTGATGAGGAGTATATTCAGTGGGGAATAAAATTAGGAATGGATGAGGAATTAAGAAAAAACATAGCCGTGCAATTGCAAGCTTCTCGTCAAACTTCCCCGATTTGGAATGCACGTCAGTTTACTAAAGATGTGGAAAGCGCCTATCGTCAAATGTGGCAAATCTATTGTGAAAGTTAATCAGGGAGAATTAAATCATGTCTTGGCACAATGAAGTAAAAACCGCTTTAGAAAACAATCAATACGATATTGTTAGTCAGTTTTACGAAGAACTGATAGAAAGAGAACCCCTAGAAATTAGTTATTATTGGTATTTAGGATTATCCTATCTTTTGCAGGCAAAAGAAGAAGAAGCACAAGCTACTTGGTTATTTGTTTTCACTCAAGTAGAAGAACAGGAAACTGATTCGTGGCTGCTAGAATTAAGCAATATTTTAGCAGCCGAAGCTAACCGACAATTAGAGTTAGAAAATCTAGAAATCAGTTGGTTAATTCGTAAACATCTACAGGAAATTAATCCCAGTTATCTCGATAATTTACTGCATTTAACTCTCGTTGAAATTAAATTAAATAGATTTCATCCTCAACAACTGCAAGAATGGCAAATACTAGAATTAATTAATCAGGGTTCAGTTAACTCTCAATTATTGGAACGGGTAGTAATTGCCGTCATACCTTACGCTCATGAATATACCATAGAATTAGTTCGGTTAAGTTTACCCCATCTTGGCAATTCTCTAGAATTACTTAATCACGTCATCACTGTTGCTGGACGCTTTGCTTTTGAGAAATATCAACCTATTTATTCCGTTGACTTAGCGGAAGCTTTTCTTCCCCTTTATCCCGAAAGTTTGTACTTAGAAGTTAATTTATTTTGGTTTTATATCTCTTTACCTGACCATGAAAAAGCCATCAATTTAGTCAATAAGTTGAAAGAGAAAAGTCAAACGATTGATTTAAAAATGTTTAGTCAATCGCTCCTCTTTAGTGGTTCTTTACGAGCCTCAAAATGGAATGACATTCCTAGTATTTGTCAAGAGTATAAACACTTAATTAAAGAATTTATAGAAAAAAAGCCCCAAGATATACATCCCTTAGTTCGGGGAGCTTTACTAACAGTTATGAACCCGATTTCTTACTATGAAGATAACCCGAAAGAGAATCGACCGCTCTTAAGTCAGATTGGCAGTTTTTTCCAAGAAACCTACAAAGCAATGCTGGGTTTTCAGGAGGAAAGTTTTGACAAACCTAGAGAAGATAATGCCAATAAAAAACTGAAAATTGGTTACATTGCCCAAAGCTTAAAACGTCATCCCGTCGGTTTATTGAGTCGTTGGACTATTAGTTATCACAATCGTGAGCAGTTTGATATTCACCTTTATATGGTGAGTCAACCTGTGGATGAAATAACTAAACAATGGTTTTCTAATCCCGCAGATAAAATCTATCATGCTACTGCTGATTCCCTAGCAACCTATCGCAAAATCAAAGAAGATAACATCGATATTCTTGTGGATTTAGATAGTGGCACTGGGGCAATCGTTGCCAAAGTTATTGCCTTAAAACCTGCTCCTATTCAAGTTAACTGGTTAGGTTTTGATGGTTCCGGTTTACCCGCAGTAGATTATCTTTTAGCGGATGCTTATGTACTACCAGAAAATGCCCAAGAATATTATCAAGAAAAAATCTGGCGTTTACCTGACGCTTTTGTCGCTGTGGATGGTTTTGAAATAGCCGTTCCTACCCTGCGAAGAGAAGATTTAGGTATTAATAATGATGCGGTTATTTACCTAAGTTCTCAAACGGCAATTAAGCGTAATCCTGCGATGATTCGCTTACAAATGCAAATCCTCAAATCCGTAGCTAATAGTTATTTCCTGGTTCAAGGAGTTGCTGATGATAATTCCCTCCTGGATTTATTCTGTCAAATTGCCGCAGAAGTTGGGGTAGAAACTAATCGAATTAAGATGCTTCCTCTCTATCAGACGGAAACCTACAGGGCAAATTTAGCCATCGCTGATGTGGTTTTGGACACCTATCCCTTTAATGGTGGTACAACCACCCTAGAAACCCTCTGGATGGGAATTCCTCTCGTGGTTAAAGTGGGGCAACAATGGTCATCACGCAACGGTTATACTTTAATGATGAATGCGGGAAATTTAAGAGAAGAAGTCCGTTGGAAACTCCGAAAGTCTCGTCATACATCTCCCCTCTGGAATGCCAAACAATTTACCAGAGATTTAGAAACTGCTTATCGGCAAATGTGGAATATTTATTGTCAATCTTAGAGGATAAAAACTATGCAATGGCATCAAGACATACAAACCCATTTAAACGACAACAATTATCAACTGGTATTGCAGTTTTATGAACAATTAACTGAAAACAATTCTCCTGTAATTGAGGATTATTTTTATCTAGGATTAGCCTATCTTTTACAAGATAGAGAAGAAGACGCACAAGCTACTTGGTTACTGGTGTTGAGTCAAGCAGCCGAATCAGAATTATCGGGGTGGATAGAAACTTTAACTCAAATCCTAGATGCAGAGGCAACCAGACAAGAAAATTCCCAAAGACTAGAGACAAGTTATCTCATTCGATGGCAGCTACAAAATCTTAATCCTAGTTGTTTAAATAATCTCCTGCATCTGATGGAATTAGAAATACAATTCCAATATTTTGCGATGGAAAAGTGCAGTGATTGGTGTGTATTTGAACTGTTAGATAATACAGCTACAGCAGCAATTAATCTTGATTTACTGCTGCGAGTGACAGAAAAAGTTTTAATCTACCCCTGTACTGATACCATCCACTTTTTAGAATTAGCAGCCTTACATATCAATAATCCAGAAATAATTGCAGCCAAAGTTATCTCAGCAATTGTCAATTATGGTTATCAACAAAAACAAAGTGTATTTGCTATTAATTTAGTAGAACTTTGTTTGCGCTTTTTACCAGAGGATTTATACCTAAAAAATAGTTTGTTTAATCTTTATAAAACCAACACTGTTGATTATAAAAAAGCTCTAGAAATTGCCGATAATTTTTATAAAAATTGTCAGACAACTACTGAAAAGCTGTTCGGACTTTCTCTAGTAATTGGTATTTTACAAGCTAAGGGAGACTGGGTAAATTTACCTAAATTTATCGATGAATTAACACAACTAATCGAGCGACAAATTAATGCCGAACAATTTAATGCACGTCCCTTTATTATCGACTCTATTTTAGGAGTTACTAGCTGTCTTCCCTACTATCAAGATAATCCGAAAATTAATCGCTATTTACAAAGTAAACTAGCAGAAATTTTTCAAGCAGATGTAAGAACCCGCTATAACTATATTGCTCCTGTTTCTTCTCCAAAATCTCCAGCAAGAAAAATAAAAATTGGTTATATTGCCTATACTCTCCGTCGTCATTCTGTGGGTTGGTTAAGTCGCTGGTTATTTCACTATCATAATCGAGATAAATTTGAAATTTACACCTATTGTGTCAACCAAGCAGCGGACGAAATTACTGAAAAATGGTTTAAAAATAACTCAGATTATAGCTATAACTTGCCGGCAAAAATTGAACAAATAACTGCCCAAATTCGTCAAGACAAATTAGATATTTTAGTGGATCTTGATAGCTTAACCAATAATACAACTTATCTAGTAATGGCTTTAAAACCAGCACCGATACAGGTAACTTGGTTAGGATTAGATGCGTCGGGAATTCCTGCGATTGATTATTTTATTGCCGATAACTACGTTTTACCCGAAAATGCTCAAGAAATTTATTCAGAAAAAATCATCCGACTTCCTAACTCTTATTTATCCGTAGATGGTTTTGAAGTGGGGGTTCCCACTAGGAGAAGAACAGATTTAAATATTCCCGATGATGCTATTATTTATATGACCGTGCAATCGGGATTAAAACGCACCTTAAACATGATTTGTCTGCAATTGCAGATTCTCCAACAGGTTCCTAATAGCTATCTTTTAATCAAAGGTTTTGCCGATAAAGAAACCATTCGAGAATTATTTCTCAAAAGTGCCGATGAATTGGGAATTAGTCAAGATAGATTAAGATTTTTGCCCAATGATTTCAATGAAGAAACCCATCGCGCTAATCTAGGAATTGCCGATATAGTTCTCGATACCTATCCCTATAATGGTGCTACCACAACCCTAGAAACCCTCTGGATGGGGATTCCTTTAGTCACTAGGGTTGGTGAACAATTTGCGGCCCGCAATAGCTATACTTTTATGAAAAATGCCGGCATTAAATTTAAGAGAAGAAGTCCGTTGGAAACTCCGAAAGTCTCGTCATACATCTCCCCTCTGGAATGCCAAACAATTTACCAGAGATTTAGAAACTGCTTATCGGCAAATGTGGAATATTTACAGCCTTTCTCATCAAGATGAAGTCTAACCTAATTTGCCATCGACGACCGAGGACTGACTCCCCTAAAAGGACAACTTCCCACCTCATGATTAAGATAACTGCCATGGTCTGACTCCCTGTGGTCCCACTGGTGTTAGGCCCACAGGGATCATAATAGCTAAAGAAACTGCGCGATTAGATACCAAAGTCCCTCACAGATAGAAGATAATCAATATTTATCAGTATTGGAAGCCTTCAGCATGGTTCATTTAACGCCCAATCCTAGCTATAGTTTAAGTCTCAAGATAGAAATCCCCAATCAAGCGGGAACCTTCGCTTCTGTCCTCAATGCGATCGCCGATGTCGGGGGTAATTTAGGGCAAATTTCTCTGATCGAACGCAATTTAAAGATTAGCACCCGCGAGATTATGGTTGATGCCGCTAGTACCGACCAAGCGGAACAGATTATCGCCGCGGTTAAAGCTCTACCGGATGTTAAACTTCTTAAAGTTTCCGATCGCACCTTCGACCTCCATCGTCGGGGTAAAATCTCCATTGAAAGTCGTATTCCCCTCACCTCCCAAGATGACCTGGCCATGGCCTACACCCCCGGAGTTGGTCGCATCTGCACCGCTATTGCCCACCAACCCGAACAAGTGTACTCATTGACGATCAAGGGTAACACCGTCGCTGTTGTCACCGATGGTAGCGCCGTATTAGGATTGGGAAATCTCGGGCCAGAGGCTGCCTTGCCGGTAATGGAAGGGAAAGCGATGTTATTCAAGGAATTCGCCGGAATTGATGCTTTTCCCATCTGTTTAGCCACCCAAGACCCCGAAGAAATCATCGAAACCGTCAAAAGAATCGCTCCGGTTTTTGGGGGTATTAACCTAGAGGATATCGGCGCTCCACGCTGTTTTGAAATCGAGAAACGTCTGCGAGCGGAATTAAATATTCCCGTTTTCCACGATGATCAACACGGTACAGCGATCGTTTCCCTGGCTGCCCTGATTAATGCCCTCAAATTGGTCAAAAAATCGCTTGATACAGTCAAAATCGTCATTAATGGTGCGGGTGCGGCGGGAATCGCCATCGCTACTCTCTTTAAAACCGCAGGAGCTACAGATATAACCCTCTGTGATTCCCATGGCATCCTCTCCCAAAACCGGGACGATTTAACCCCAGAAAAACAAGCTTGGGCCGTGGCTGCCAGTGGGAAGCTAGGGGATGCTCTTAAAGGCGCTGATGTCTTCTTGGGGGTGAGCGCACCGGGGGTATTGACTCCCGAAATGGTCAAGGGAATGGCTAAAGATGCGATCGTGTTTGCCATGGCTAATCCGATTCCCGAAATTCAACCGGAATTAATCAATGATTTGGTGGCAGTGGTGGCTACCGGACGCAGCGATTATCCCAATCAGATTAATAATGTTCTCGCTTTCCCCGGATTATTTCGCGGGGCCCTGGATTGTCGCGCTAGGGCAATCACCGATAATATGTATCTGGAAGCGGCCAAAGCGATCGCTTCTTTGATCACTCCTGCTAATCTCGATCGAGAGAATATTATTCCCTCGGTTTTTGATAGTCGTGTAGTTACGGCTGTGGCCGCCGCCGTTCAACACGCTGCTCGTCAAGATGGAGTGGCCGGGGAATAATGTAATTATCTTGGAGGAGGGTAAGTAAACCGTGAAACCGATCGATGATATTCCCGAAGCTTTACGGGACAGCCAGTACAGACAAACTACTAATTCTCTGGGGATATTTGCGATCGCAAGCGGTTTACTCGCTCTGCTGGGAACTGGGATAATTGCCATAGTAGTCTTGAATCGTCCCTCTGCTTCCCTAAAAAAACCAGTTATTAACCCCTCACCCGTCATTAAAGCCACTCCTAGCCCCATTGAGAACATTCTAGGTCATTTACCCTACCAAGAGGCTCCAGAGACGGAATTAGCCCCTATTACTGGGGATGGTGCTATGCGTTTAAGGAAACCGGCAGCCAAGGCTTTTATCCAGATGCAGAGTGACGCAAGAAGGTCGGGGGTGATTTTAATGCCAATTTCGGCTTTTCGATCGAAAGCAACCCAAGAAAAGCTCTTTTTTGAAGTGAAAAAACAACGCAATCAGCCAACCCGCAAACGAGCAGAAGTGAGCGCACCTCCGGGTTACAGTGAACATCATACCGGTTATGCGATCGATATTGGCGATAGTAGCGCTCCCGCAACGAATTTAAGTACCAGTTTTGCTAATACTGCCGCTTTTCGTTGGTTGCAAAATAACGCTGCTCAGTATAGTTTCGAGTTATCTTTCCCCGAAAACAATCCCCAGGGTATCAATTATGAGCCTTGGCACTGGCGTTTTGTCGGGGATAGTGACAGTTTAGAAACTTTTTATAAAGCTCAACAATTAGGCAAACAGAAATAAACGTAGGGTGCGTTAGGCAATCCATTGTTTTTAGGGAAAAAATCAAGGTCTAAATATTGCCGTAACGCACAAACTTTTTAGAAAAACTTTTTATAAAGCCCAACAATTAGGCAAACAGAAATAAACGTAGGGTGCGTTAGGCAATCCATTGTTTTTAGGGAAAAAATCAAGGTCTAAATATTGCCGTAACGCACAAACTTTTTAGAAAAACTTTTTATA